>JAFXJX010000003.1 GCA_017532025.1 Clostridia bacterium
CGGTCGCCGCCGTGCGCAAATAATTCGGACAGCATCACAGGCTTGTCAACAAGATAGGTCTTGCTTTCCTTTTGATAATACGCAACATAGATCGGAACATCCATTCCCTTTTTCAAGCACCGCTCGGCAAGCAGTGTAAAGCCTGCATGAAAGCCATCTAAAACATCAAGATATCCTTTCGTAGAATCCTCGGGAAAAATAACAATACTCTCTTTATTTTCAAGTGTTGAAACACTCTCGCGCAAGGTTTTGGTAAAACGAACGTCACTGTAGATCGAAATCAAATTCAGTCCCTTGTAAAACAAGACAGTCAGTGGTGATGCGATTAAACAGAATAAACGGGCAAGATACAGATTCCAATGCTTCTTTTCGTGATAGAAAACTCTCGTTTGGTAACGGTAAAGTGAGCGAAGCCCCGAATTCATTTCATGTGCGCCCCAAAATCGAAAATTCACGTTCCCATACAGCTCCCACGCAAGTGGTGCCGCCGTCCCCACATGATTGCTCAGAATAATCGACCCGTCACAAATCTCCTCACCAAGATAGACAAAGTCTGTTTTTTTAATAAAGATTCGCATGATTTTTTTCAAAAAACGAAACCATGCCTTTCGTCTCGGCTTCATAAACAAACGCCCCTTTCCCTACTGTCAATATCTGATTTTACCGCCTCAGTCTAAACTCAAACTAAACTAAACAACAAAATTCTGACGACCAATAAAGATAATTTTCACCAAAATTAAAAGCAATATTTTGTTCATCTTGCCTATTGCACTTTATAGAATTTAATGCTATAATAATCAAGCATTTGGCCCGTTGGTCAAGCGGTTAAGACGCTAGCCTCTCACGCTGGAAACATGGGTTCGATTCCCGTACGGGTCACCAAAAAAACAGATTACACTTCTGTGTAATCTGTTTTTTTTATTTGTTGTGACCCGTACGGAAATCGAATGGGAGCGGGAGAGAATGACACGCCGGTGGCGTGTCAGAGCCGCGACTGACCGAGGTGCATAGCAAAGCCGAAATTCACTCGGCTTTGCGTCGTTGCGCCGAGACCGATTCCCGTATGGGTTTGTTTCGCTTTGCGCTCAATACCTGTTCCCTTTCGCGCAGAGCGCGTCGAACTCGCTCGTAAGCGACAAGCGAGCGAATAGTGGCACAGGCGAGTTTCCCGTACTCTCTTTGGTGCTAAGGAATACATATCAATAATCAATCATACCGAAATTATGGAACCCGAGAAGATTATTCAGATTTGCCTGCAGATTGTGTGTATGTATGAATTCAGCGTTTTGTAAAAGCGATGTCGCCACTTGATACTGCCCGGCATGAAACGCTTTACTTCGTGATGAACCACGGCTTTTGGCAAGCAGATACTCATACAACAGTGAAAACTTGGTGTACCCTTCATCATACTCTTCCGCCGTAAGCATACAATCAACATCCACGTTGCTGAGCAATGTTGTCGAAGCAATCGCGCCGACACAGCGCCCGCGAAGGGCTTCGGTAATGATGTTCGATGTCATATCCTTCGCCGGTTCACATCCGGACGTATTCAAAAGGTACGGTTTACCAGATAAAACACGATTGATCGATTTTGCCTCCAGAACCGCTTCACAGTGATATTCATTCTTGTTTTTTCCATCAAATATAGTCTGTGTAAGCACAGTTTTCCCGGCGTGACTGTCATGGAAAATTTCGCATAAATGCTCCTTTGTCAAATAGGACCAGTTTTCCGCTTCACAGCTTCCGTCAAGCTCCAAAGATGAGGCATAAACCCCTTTTGTTGTACCGAACATTTTCAGATTATCTATGATTCCCCATTCATCTCTGGCACGCATAAGAAAGTATCCGGTATCATCCGCGGCAACAGAATACCATCCCACAGGAAAAATCGGTGACGCAACGCTGATGTTGAGAAGCGCCTCGTCTGCAAGGTCGGACAGATATTCGCGATATTTTTCAATAAAACCCGAATACTGTCCTCGCGATAGCGGCAGGCGCACCACGGGCCACTCGGGGATAATATCAATCTCATTTAGCTTTTGGGATAACTGATAGGCGCTGCTCTCTGTCAGTTTCTCTGAATCATTATTGAAATTTGTGTAAAAATAATCCGAGACATAGTCATCATAACGTGCGATTTCGAACTCTCCCGATGAATGATACTCTTCGATTTCATATCGAAGGACAAACGCGGGAACGGCTGACGGATCACCGAAAATCTGTATGCCGCACGGATCATCCATACGCAGATTTCGCTCCGCCGCGAGAAGGCGGTATACCTCCTCTGCGCTGTTCAGTCCGATGACATCAGTCATGACAATCTCATAGTCCGAATAGAGCGCCTGCAGTTCACATATCGCAGCGTAATCGCTTTTTGAAATCTTGTCGCTGTTGTATACAAAAAAATAATATGGCTTTTGAATCTCTTCCTGCTTCTGAAATTCTTGCGACGTCTGAATTTCTTCTGTTCCGCAGGATATGGTGCAAAAAAGAATGACAGCCGTCAGCAGCAAGCATAAAAACCGTTTCATTTCTGATTCTCCGATATACTCTTAATCCACGGTATCAGCTTCATAAAGGCAGTACCGTTGAAATCCGAGGAAACAGGATTCAGATAATGAAGTTCGGTATCATTCCCGTTGCTGTCCAGCAGACTTTTCAGCATCTCCGAATGCGACTTCGATACCATGGGCGTTTCCTCATAGCAGAACAGAATCACGGGTGCTTTGATGGTTTGATAAAAATTCTTCGGTGAGCGTTTGGCAAGCTCTTCCGGCAACTCCTCTTCGCTACAGCCGACAAGCGTAAGGAATAGGGTTTTAATCTGTTCTCCCTGCTCTTCTGTGAAAGCTTCATAATCACAGATCGTGTCTATCACCGCACAGCCGGCAATCACATCAGGATACGCAGCAGCCAGCTTTAGTGCAAAGGCAGTGCCGGCAACAGCCCCCGCGGAGAAGACACCACCATCTGTCAGAAATCTGCATCTCAGACACATAGCAAGTAGCATTTCAGCATCCGCAAAATCATCCCCGCAAAAATCCTTGATTCCCTCATTTCCCTTGCTACCGCGTGAGAACAAGCGAATGACGATGACGTCCTTCTTTGCAAAATTGTTGATAAGATAATCGACATCGTAGCCTATATCGGGGAAATACAGTACCGTCGGATATGTCTTTTCCGTATAGTCATTCGGCAATGCAATTTCAGCATATCGCTTCAAGCCATCGATTTCAAACTCAACTTTATAGGCAGATTCCGAAGCTGTGCAAAAATCATCCAGCTGTGTAACCGACAGAACCCCGTCAATCTCGGTCATATCCTCAATAGAGCGGATTTTTTCTTCCTCCGCAGGTGCGGTCGTCTCAGCCGAATCTGCTACCGTCGCAGGCACGGTGGTCTCAAATGAATCTTCAGTCGATGTTGTTTGGGGACTTGACAAAGGCTGTTCATCGCCGCAGGCAGTCAGCAGCATGACTGACAGCAACAGAATCGCCAAAAGCGCAAAAATTTTTTTCATTGTTTTTTCCTCCTAAACACGTAATAGCAAAACACCTTACCCAAATACGAGTAATCCGCACTTTTATGTTCCAATATCAAAAAATCCACATCTTGCTCGGTGCGAAGATAATAATGCTCCGCGCGTTCCGGCTGCTCATCCAGCAGAATTCCCGCGGTATATTTGAATCCCTTGTCATATCTGTTTCCGTTTGTGTTGTATGTTTTATAACAGAGACCCCGTTCAAAAAACTTAAGCCCAACAATCCAAAACGGTGTTTTTTTCCACCTTTTCGAGTCCACGCTGAATTCAGAGAGGTTGTCTATGACGTCTACCGTTTCCCATTCACCGATCACACGTTCATCGGCAGAATACGCCAGATCCACCGGATCGCGATAGGCATATGTTTCGCGTTCCGAATACGCATGACGATCCACCTGACGGTAAATTCGGACGGTATCATTTGGCTTTGTATTAAAAAAGCTATCGACCATCCATTCGATTTTCATGTAAGTTTCGCCTTGAAAACTGAAGATGCGGTAATGGTTCGGAACAATCACGTTGAATTCATGGAGCCCGTAGTAAACAATACCCTTGGTCCAGAAATACATCCATACGTGCCCACCGCCCGGTAGAAAGAACAGTTCTTTCTGTGACACCTCCAACTGTGTCAGTTGCTCTGTCCCGCTAAACTCCTCTGACGGGGTCAGATTGCCGCAATATTCCCATTTTCCTATCACCCTTGCATCATTCTCAAACTCAATATTCAAAATTTGAGAGCTCAGCGGCAAATATCTGGCTTTGGGATTTTCACATAGCCGATCAATCTTTTTGATGATTTCCCGTTTTTTTCCGATGCTGTCCCAAATCTCCTCTTTTTTGCTCTGATACATGCGACATTGTTCTGTTTGAGGAACGTCAAGAAACGCCCGAATCTCGTCCAAAGAAAAATCAAGCTGCTTCAGCTGTTCAATTTGCTGATATATTTTTACTTTCTCGGGATGATAATACCGATATCCCGTGCTTTCCTCAACGTAATCCGCGCATAGTATTCCAATTCTGTCATAGTATCGCAGGGTTTGAACACTGACGTTGCAAACCTTGGATAATTCACCGATTTTCAGCATATACCTCACCTTTGCAGATTGTTTCTGTGTCATTCATTATAACATTATAGTCACGTATAGAGTCAAGAGCAAACAAATACAAATCAATTTTATTTACAAATTGCTCACATTTTATTTATATTGATTCATTTCAAAACCAAGTTTCCGCACTGTTCTCGTATTATTTTTGAAAAAAACTTGATTCACCCCAAAAAATATGCTATAATATCAATTAACAATTATAATTTTTGCTTGGAGGAGAATCCATTATGATCACTTTGATTCCCGCAGTAAAAGAACTCTCTGTCAAACCCGGCACACTTGCCACCAAAGCTATCTCGTTTAACACAACCGCCGTTAGCGCGCGCCTGAACAAAGCGCTTGCCAAACTCCCTATTGCAGCAAACGGCACACCTCTTACTCTTACTTACGACAACACCGACGGCGAAGGCTATACCCTTTCGGTAGCATCCGATGCCATCTCGATCACCGCCGAAAGCGAACAAGGCGCTTTCTATGCCATCCAGACACTTCGTCAGCTGTTCGAGCAGAACAATGTTCCCTGCCTGACAATCAAAGATAAGCCCGATTTCAAATACCGCGGTTTTTATCACGATATGACGCGCGGCAAGGTTGCCACGGTTGAAACTGTTAAAAAACTCATCGATATCATGGCATACTACAAAATGAACGTGCTTCAGCTTTACGTAGAGCACGTATTTGAGTTTGAAGAATGCCGCGACATCAATCCCCAAACCTCCTATCTCACAGGCGCAGAGCTTGATGAACTCCGCGCATACTGCGAAGACAACTTCATTGTTTTTGAGCCCTCTCTTGCCACCTTCGGTCATATGTTTGATATTCTCGATCAGGAAAAATATCACCATCTGCGCGTTCTGAAAGACTATAAAAACAGCGTTTGCCGTTGGCGCGACCGTATGGGACATCACACGATCGATCCCCGACTTCCCGAAAGCATCGAACTTGTTAAGAGTCTGATCGATCAGTATGACGCACACTTTGACAGCAAGTATTTCAATATCTGCTGCGACGAAACCTTCGACCTGAAAAACAGCTATCCCAAGGAAGAAGAAGGCAACCTCTATGTCGATTTTGTTAAAAAGATCATTGCTCACGTCAAGAGCAGAGGAAAATCGGTTATGATGTGGGCAGATATTCTCCAGCAGCACCCCGAACATATCACCGATCTTCCCGAGGACACCATCTTCCTTAACTGGTCGTACAGAGCGAATCCCTCCGAAAATAGCGTAGCCTCCTTCCAAAAGCTTGGCAGAACGCAAATCGTATGCCCGGGCACGACCTCGTGGAGCCGCTTTGTTGAACGCGTTGACGTTGAAGAACAGAACATCGCCAAAATGGCAGATTACGGCTACCAATACGGCGCGCTCGGTGTGCTCAATACCAACTGGGGCGACTACGGCAACCCCGCTTCGATTGAAATGGCACTTTACGGTCTTGTTTTCGGTGCGGCAAAATCCTGGGCAATCAATACGCAGGCAGACGATGCTTTCCATGCAGATGCCAACACCCTGCTCTACAAGAACGAAAACGCCATGCAGTATCTTATCGCCATCAGCAATGCACAGAATAAGGTCAACTGGAACGATACCGTGTATTCGGGATATAAGCACCGTGACGGCAGAGAAATTAACGCACCGATCGACGAAGAAAGACTTGCCGCCGTTCAGGAAATCTACCGTACCGTGATGCCTAAGATTGCCGCCGAAGAATGGACAACAGGCGATTTCAAAGACGAAATGCTCCTTGCCCTTGAAGGCGTCTGCGTGCTTGCTGAGCTTGCCGCCAATCTCTCGGGTATTAAAACCGAACGCCTGACCAACACCGCCGAATTCCTTGCCCGCTACAGAGCCAAGTGGCTTGAAAAGAACAAGGAAAGCGAACTTTCGCGCATCGAAGACATCTTCATGTATTGCGATAGCATTTAATAACAAAAAACATCATATCCCGAACCAATCGGGATATGATGTTTTGTCATTACGGCTTAATCGGCGGCATGGGGTCAAGATCGGGCTTCAAGGAAATCTTTCCAATATCATATAGAAGCGTTATTTTGCTTGCCGTCGTCTCTACCGTGACACCTCGCATACACAGCGAAACAAATTCAGCCGGCACAAGAAGCATACTGCCGCTTTTTTTCACAGGCGCCGAGAGCATCAAGTGTGTACCGTTAACAGTGGCTTCGCGGCTTCCGTAATAAAACGTAACCGTATCGTAATCCCCGTTTCCAACCTCTATGATGTAGCGAATCTCATTTTCATCGCCGCTTGTTGAAAATCCGCACGCCTCTGCCATGGATGCAAAATTGATGTAATACACCCCATCGGGGCAATACAAGGCACGGGCAACCTCATAGGTCTGATCCTTTCTCGAGCCGGTTCCGTGCTTGTAAAGTATGGTACCGTCATCCGTATCAGGTGAGACAGTCAGCGAAAAAATACCGAGGATCGAAAGCGAAATTGCAAGAAACATCAGACAAACCGTAGCGACCCATACAAGAAATCTGCCTTTTCTGTTGAGTTTTTTCAGTATCAAGAAACAGCCTCCCCTTCTATAACTTACCTTTAGACTTTATTGTACCATAAAGACTGTTTTGGTGCAAGAATAAAATTGCATTTTTTTGACCGAAATAAAATTTTTCGATATTTTTGAAAAAAAGCCCTTGACAAAAAGAGAATTGTATGATAGAATCGCTTTCGTCAAAGAAGTAGAACATCTCCGTTCTCACCGACGTGCCAAAGGTCGTTCGGTTTATAGCGCTTTTCTCTTGGGTCGTATTGTGTCACAAGGGATTTTGGTGTGCGGAGTTGTTCCCGCACATTTTTTATTTTATCGGAGGTGCTTGAGTATCGCATCATTCAACAATAAGAACGATAAGGAACATCTCGTCAACGACGAAATCCTTTCGGGCAACATGAATGAAAAGTCGCAGATTCGCGTGATTGGTCCTGAGGGCGAGCAAATGGGTATTATGACGGTTGGAAGCGCTCTTGAAAGTGCTTACGACAAAGACCTTGACCTCGTGCTGATCTCTCCTGCGAGCAACCCCCCTGTCTGCAGAATTCTCGATTACGGCAAATTCCGTTTTGACCGCGAAAAGAGAAAAAAAGAAGCCAAGAAGAATCAAACCAAAGTTGATGTCAAGGAAGTACAGCTTTCCTGCCATATCGACACCAACGACTTCAACACCAACGCCAACAATGCAAAAAGATTTTTGCAAAGCGGAAACAAAGTCAAAGTGCTTGTTATTTTCAAGGGACGTCAGATGGCGCACCAGGAAGTGGGAAGACAACTGCTTGAACGATTCCGTGAATATGTTGCAGAGGTAGGAAATGTTGACAAAGCCCCTATTATGGAAGGTCGTTCCATGACCATGATCATTTCCCCCGTCAAGCAAACTACAGCAAAATCCGCACAACCCAAACCCGCGCAAGAATAAAATTCGCACAATTTGAAAGGAGTTCTCAAAAATGGGAAAAGTCAAAACACATAAAGCATCTGCTAAAAGATTTTCGTTGACCAAGAGTGGTCTTGTTAAGATCAATCACTCTCACCACCGTCACAAACTGGGCATCAAGTCTGCAAAGCGTAAAAGACATCTTCGCTCCGGCAGCTATCTCAGCCCTTCCATGACTCCCGCTGTTAATCAGCTCATCCAGAAGTTTTAAGGTTTAACGAAATCAGAAAAGGAGATAATAGAAAATGGCAAGAATCAAAGGCGCTATGATGACGCGCAAGAGAAGAAATAAAATGCTCAAAGCCGCTAAGGGCTATTGGGGCGCAAAGAGCAAGCACTTCAAGATGGCTAAGCAAGCCGTTATGAAGAGCGGTAACTATGCTTTCGCCGGCAGAAAACTCAAGAAGAGAGATTTCCGCGCTCTCTGGATCACCAGAATTTCCGCACAGTGCAAGGTTAACGGCATCAACTACAGCCGTTTCATCGCCGGTCTGAAAAAAGCTGGTATTGACCTCAACAGAAAGATGCTCGCAGAACTCGCAGTTTCCGATAAAGCTGCATTTGCTGCTCTTTGCGAAACCGCAAAGGCTGCTCTTTAATCAATATGGATAAAAACCCGCTTATGCGGGTTTTTGTCGTTTTTATTTATTCTGTCTTTTGAGCCAAAAACCGAAAAAGGTAGCATAATTCCCTTCCTTTTTCGGAAGTTTTGGCATAAAAACAGGCACGGAGAGAAAGGAAATCTCACCCAAATGGATTATATTTCATCCCGCACCAATCCCCTGATTGTCCGCATGGCAAAGCTTTCTGACAAGAAATACCGTGACGAAGAAAGACTCTTTGCAGCAGAGGGTATCAAGCTGTTTGAAGAAATCTTAAGCAGTGATATCACGCCGGAATATGCATTCGCAACCGAGAAAAATGCACATCTTTTAACAAGGCTTTCTCAAAAGACCAAATGCTATACCGTCAGCGAAAGCGTATATGAGAAAATTTCATGCGAAAAAGCACCGCAAGGGGTATTTTGTGCTATAAAATATCTTGACAACTTTCATAAATTTGATACAATATATAGTGGTTCATTGTCTGCTCCCGTCTTTTGTCTTTCCTCGCTCCGTGACCCCGGTAACCTCGGCACAGTCATGCGTACGGCAAGAGCTTTCGGAGTCGGCACACTGATTCTTTCCTCCGACTGCACCGACCTCTATTCTCCCAAAACGGTCCGTGCATCTATGGGGGCGCTTTTTGCTGTCAATACACTTCGTACCCCAAATCTTGCCGCCACCCTGCGGGATCTTCAAGATAAAGGTTATACCACTAATGCCGCCGCCCTTGACGCTTCGGCTGTTACACTTCCCTCGCTTGCCGTCACCCCCAAAACCTGTTTTGTGGTAGGCAATGAAGGTCACGGTCTGTCCGAAGAAATCATCTCCGCTTGTCAAAATACCGTCTATATTCCCATGACAGAAGGCTGCGAATCGCTGAATGCCTCGGTGGCCGCTTCGCTTCTCATGTGGGAAGTCTATAAAAGTGCAAACTGATTTTCACAAGTAACAAGAAAGGATGTTCAACATGTCTGATATCCAATACAGCGTATGGCTTTCCTTGCTTACCGTTCCCGGCAGTAAAAGCGTTTGCCTGTTGATCGAAGCCTTTGATAACGATGCAGAAAAGATCTATCAAGCAACAGAAGAAGAATATCTTGCCATCAAAGGTATCTCGCCTGCCCTTGCCAAATCGCTTTGTGATAAGAATTTGAAAAAAGCGCTGAACATCTTGAAGTTTTGTCAAAAACATCATGTCAGCCTTCTGCCCTTTGACCATCCCTCCTACCCCAAACGCTTGCGTCGCCTTCCCGATTTTCCCGTGCTTTTGTACTATCGCGGCAGGTTGCCCGATATTGACAACGAAGTTGCCATTGCCACTGTCGGCACACGCAAAATCACAGAATACGGTCAGCAAAACGGCTATGTCATTTCGCGCGATCTTGCCCGCTCTGGTGTGATCGTGGTTTCGGGCATGGCAAGCGGTATTGACTCTGTCTGCCACCGCGGCGCACTCGATGCGCTCGGTCACACAATTGCCGTACTCGGTTGCGGTATTGACGTGGTATATCCCAAGCAAAATGCAGACCTCATGGAAGAGATCGCATCCAAAGGTACCGTCATCACCGAATATGCGCCGGGCACACCGCCTTCAGGATACAATTTTCCCAAAAGAAATCGCATCATCAGCGGTCTTTCGCTCGGCACATTGGTCGTCGAAGCCGATGTCAAAAGCGGTGCGATGATTACGGCAAATTACGCCAAGGAACAAGGGCGTGATATTTTCGCCATGCCCGGCAACGTCGGCGAAATGAACAGTCTCGGCACCAACCACCTGATCAAACAAGGTGCCCGTATGGTCACGGGCGCTCTTGATATTCTCAAAGAATACGAGCTTCTCTTTCCGCAAAAGATTCACATCAACCGCATCAATCCCCCTATTACCACCATGTTTGTAGAAAATCCCCGTCCTGCGCCCCGTCGCAACAAAAAGGGATACACCCCCATCATCGACGACAGAACCAATGTGGATGAACACGGTATCTCGGTTGCCCGTCCCCTCTACTCGTTGAGCGAATTCACACCGAAAAAGAAACCCGAACCCAAAGACACAGCACCTGTCAAGAAAAAAGAAAGCAAAAAGGTGCAAAAAGAAAAAACAAAACCTCAGGCACTGCCAACCAATCTGACAGAGGAAGAAACAAAAGTTTTTTCTGCCATGCCGAACGATCATGGGATCACACCCGATGAACTCGCACGCAAAGGCATTCCGGTTGCACAGGTGCTTGTGGCACTCACAACTCTTGAAATCAAAAAACTTGTGGTTTCGCTTCCCGGCGGAATTTACATGAAAAACATATAAATCACCCTCAACCTGCATACACTTTCCTAAAAACGCTAATGGATTACGGAGAAATATAGATAAACTATGGCAAATCTCGTCATTGTGGAGTCACCCAGTAAAGCTACCACCATCAAAAGTTACCTTGGCTCAGGCTATAAAGTCATTGCCTCGGTCGGTCATGTCAGAGACCTGCCCAAAAGCACACTCGGCATTGATCTGGATAACGATTTTGAAGCACATTATATCAACATCAGAGGCAAAGGCGATCTGATCAAAGAACTGAAAAAAGAAGCCAAAAATGCCTCCAAAGTTTTTCTCGCAACCGACCCTGACCGTGAGGGCGAAGCCATTTCCTGGCATCTTGCCACGGTTCTTGGCATTCCGATTGAAAAAACCAAGCGCATCACCTTCAACGAAGTCACCAAAACAGCTGTCAAAGACGCCATCAAAAAACCGCGCGCCATTGATATGGAGCTTGTGAACTCACAGCAGGCACGCCGTATGCTTGACCGCATTGTTGGCTATAAGCTCAGCCCCTTCCTTTGGAAGAGTGTGCGAGGCGGTCTTTCGGCAGGCAGAGTACAATCGGTAGCCACACGCATCATCGTAGAGCGTGAGCGCGAAATCGAAGCTTTTATCCCCAAGGAATATTGGACCATTACCGCCAACCATAAAAATGCAAGCGGTATCCCCTTCACCTCCAAATTCTACGGAACTGCCAAAAACAAAATTGAGCTTCACTCGGCAGAGGATGTAGCTGTCATTCAAAAGAATACCGAAAAGAAAGACTTTGTGATCGACAGCATCAAAAAATCTGTCCGTCACAAAAACCCGCAAGCTCCCTTTACCACCTCGTCTTTGCTTCAGGATTCAGCGCGTAAGCTCGGATTCCAATCGCAAAAGACCATGAAGGTGGCACAAGAGCTGTACGAAGGTATCAACCTCGGCAGTGAAAACGGCGGTGTGCGCGGTCTGATCACCTATATGAGAACAGACTCGCTTCGCATTTCTCAAGAAGCCAGCAGCGCTGCAAGAAACTATATCATTTCGCATTACGGTGAAGAATACTATCCGCAAGCACCCCGTCAGTACAAAACCAAAGGCGACGCACAGGATGCTCACGAAGCCATCCGTCCTTCGGATGTCACCTTAGAGCCTGCCCGTGTCCGTAAATCTCTCTCAAACGATCAATACAAACTGTATAAACTCATTTGGGAACGCTTTGTGGCAAGCCAGATGCAATCAGCCGAATACGATACAGTCGCTGTCAATATTCTTTGCGGTGACTATCTGTTCAAATCGGCAGGTCAAACGCTTCGCTTCCGCGGCTATCTTTCGGTCTATTCGGATATCAACCAAGACGAAGAGGATGCCGCTGTTACCCTGCCGCCTCTTTCTGAAAACGAAACGCTCGCGGGTACAACCATCACACCCGACCAGCATTTTACCGAACCGCCCGCCCGCTACTCCGAAGCGGCTTTGATCGACTTCTTCAAAGAAAAAGGCATCGGCAGACCCTCCACCTATGCACAGATCATCACCACCATCATCTCTCGCGGCTACGTCAAGAGAGACGCCAAGGTGCTTGTTCCCACGCAGCTCGGCAATGTTACCACCGATTTGATGCTCGAATATTTCCCCGACATTGTGAACTATCAGTTCACAGCACAAATGGAAAACGATCTTGACTCGGTTTCGTCAGGCTCCAACACCATGAACGGTGTTCTTTCCAAATTCTACGGCAAGTTCAAGGTTGATCTTGAAAACGCATTTTCTTCGGTCGGTGACGGCAAAGTTGCGCTCGCCACCGAAACCACAGATCTCACCTGCGAAAAATGCGGAGCCACCATGATCGTCAAATCGGGAAGATTCGGAAAATTTGCCGCTTGCCCCAATTATCCAACCTGCAAAAACACCCGTTCGTTAACAGATGATACCAAGCCTGAAACAACCGAAAAACAGAAAGTGGAAACCACCGATCTCACCTGCGAAAAATGTGGCGCACCCATGGTGACACGCCACGGCAAGTACGGCAAATTCTTCGCTTGCTCTGCTTTCCCTAAATGCCGTCATATTGTCTCTGCAGACAATCAGATCGATGTTCCCTGTCCTCTTTGCGGCAAGGAGATCGTCACCAAACGAGCCAAAGGCAAAACAATTTTCTATAGCTGCTCGGGCTACCCCGACTGTCAATTCTCGTCTTGGGACAAACCAACCAAAGAAATCTGTCCCTCTTGCGGCAAAAACCTCTTCCTCAAAAAAGGCAAAGAAATTGCCGTCTGCTGCAATAAAGATTGCGAAAGACACGATAAAGGAGCAAGTGAACAGTGAAACCCACCATCAACATCATCGGCGCTGGTCTTGCCGGCTGTGAAGCCGCTTATGTTGCGGCAAAATGCGGCGTTCATGTCAATCTTTACGAAATGAAGCCGAAAAAGTTCACGCCAGCTCACAGCAACACCGATTTTTGTGAACTCGTTTGTTCCAATTCCTTTCGCTCCAATCAGCTCTCAAACGCTGTCGGTCTTTTGAAAGCGGAGCTTTCCTCGCTTGATTCTCTTATCATGGAAGCGGCGTATGCCACCGAAGTCTCGGCGGGCAGTGCGCTTGCTGTTGACCGCACGCTGTTTGCACACTATGTCACCGAAAAAATCAAGAATCATCCCGATATCACCGTCTTCGAAGAAGAAATCACCGAACTGCCTAAAGACGGTATCACCGTCGTAGCCACAGGTCCTTTGACCTCGGATGCTCTCTCCAAACACCTTCAAACACTTGTCGGCGGCGAAAGTCTTCACTTTTTCGATGCCGCTGCCCCCATTGTGGATGCTTCAACCATCAATACAAACATTGCCTTTGCGGCATCCCGCTACGGAAAAGGCGAAGCGTGCTACCTCAACTGCCCCATGACCAAGGAAGAATATCTTGCGTTTTATGAGGCACTGATCACAGCTGAAGAAGCACCGCTTCATGACTTTGATAAGCAAGAAAACGTCACCGTCTTTGAAGGCTGTATGCCGGTGGAAGTCATGGCAAAGCGCGGAGAAAACACCCTGCTCTTTGGTCCTTTGAAGCCGGTCGGCCTTCCCGACCCCAAAACAGGCAAGGAAGCTTACGCCGTTGTTCAGCTTCGCCGTGAGAATAATTCCGCCACGATGTATAATCTGGTAGGCTTTCAGACGCATCTCACATTCGGCGAACAGCGCCGCGTCTTTCGCATGATTCCGGGACTTGAAAATGCCGAGTTTCTTCGCTACGGCGTGATGCACCGCAATACTTTTATCAACTCCCCCAAGCTTTTAACGCCCTATTACTCCATGAAAAACAATCCGCACCTCTTCTTTGCCGGGCAAATGACAGGTGTGGAAGGCTATATCGAATCAACATCCAGCGGTTATGTGGCAGGCTTGAATGCCGCCCTCACAGCCCTTGGAAAAGAACTCTGTCTCTTCCCCGACACCACCGCCATCGGTGCGCTGTCGCATTACATTTCTTCCTCTGTTACAACCTTCCAACCCATGAATGTCAATTTTGGCATCATGGCTCCCCTTGGCATGAAGGTCAAGGGCGGAAAAGCTGTCAGAAATCAAAAGATTTCCGAACGCGCACTCAGCGTGATCGAAGAGATCAAACAGACTCAACTATCATAAATCCAATCCAACGAAAGGACAAGCCATGACCCCGAACTCTTTTACCGAACTGCAAAACCGCATCGGCTATCAATTTCAAAATCAGAATCTCCTGATCAATGCTCTGACGCATTCCTCGTATGCCAACGAAGCCACCTCAAAGGGAGAGCCCGCCAAAAGCAACGAGCGTCTTGAATTCCTCGGTGACTCTGTCCTTTCGCTGATCGTCAGCCGTTATTTGTTTGAAGAATATCCTGACCTGCCCGAGGGTGATCTTTCCAAGATCCGCGCGCAGACCGTATGCGAAAAAACACTTGCCGTGTTTGCCAGACAAATTGCACTCGGCGATACCCTTCTTCTCGGTCACGGCGAATATCAGAACAAAGGCAATGAAAGAGATTCGATCCTTTCCGATGCTTTTGAAGCACTTCTTGCCGCGATTTATCTTGATGGCGGACTCGATGCGGCCAATCAATTTCTCTTGCCCTTTGCCACCGAGCAGATCACCGAAATTGTCAAAAGCCATCACACCATGGACTACAAAACCATGCTCCAACAGATCGTACAGCAGGTTAACACCGTGATTCTTGACTATTGCACAATCAGCGAAACCGGCCCTGCTCACAAACGCGTGTTCGAAGTAGAAGCCAGACTCGACGGTAACGTCATCGGCAAAGGCAAAGGCTTCAGCAAGCGCGAAGCCGAACAAAATGCCGCCAAGGAAGGTCTTTCCTATTTTGGCATTCAAGCATGAGCCATATCAATATCCCGATCTTTGTTCCGCACCTCGGTTGTCCACACACCTGTGTGTTCTGCAATCAGCACACCATCACAGGGCAAAGCGAAACCACTGAGGATGAGATCGACACAGCCGTTTTGCAAACCCTCTCTCTTTTGAAGAATCCATCCGCGCACGAGTTGCAAATTGCCTTCTTCGGCGGCAGCTTTACCGCCATTGAACGAGAGAAAATGCTTGCTTTGCTTGAAAAAGCAAACAACTATGTACAAAAAGGTAGCGTACAATCGATCCGTCTTTCCACTCGTCCCGATGCCATTGACGATGAGATTCTCATGATTCTGGCAAAGCATTCGGTCCAATCGATCGAGCTGGGCATCCAAAGCACCAACGCGCGTGTGCTTGAAGCATCCGAGCGCGGTCATACGGCAAAAGATTCCGAAGCCGCCTGCCGCAAAATCAAAGAATACGGTTTTGAGCTTGTGGGGCAAATGATGCTCGCCCTCCCCGAATCCACACTCGAAAGTGAACTGCAAACCGCACGCGATATGATCGGCTGGGGCATCGACAAAGCGCGTATCTACCCCACCGTGGTGTTTGCTGATACCGCCCTTGCCGCTCGCACCGAGAAGAATCTATATCACCCCCTCTCGGTAGAAGAAGCGATTGAGCGCGCATCGGCTGTCTATTCCCTCTTTGCTGCACACAACATCGAAGTCATCCGCATCGGTCTTTGTGAAAACGAAGGCTTGCGAAGTGATAAAACAGTGGGTGGTGCCTACCATCCCGCACTCGGTGAGTTGGTTTTGAACCGCTACTATCTCACCAGGATTCTGAACGAAATCAAACCAATTCATCCCACACCGAATAGCACAATTGTGATAGAAACCGCCCCAAACGCGCTCTCACAGGCAATCGGTCAAAAAAAATGCAATCTATACACGCTTGAAAAAGCGTATCCACAAAACCGCATTCTCTTTTCCCCCTCGCACTCCCTTTGCGGAAAGGAAGTTAAAATCTTTGTCAAGGAGAACTGAAATATGCGCCTGCAATCTCTTGAGCTTCACGGCTTCAAATCGTTTCCCGAGCGCACCAAGATCACCTTCGATGCCGGCATGACTGTTATTGTCGGTCCGAACGGAAGCGGAAAGAGTAATATTTCCGATGCCGTCAAATGGGTACTTGGCGAGCTTTCGGCGAAAAATATCCGTGGCGACAAGTTAGAAGATGTTATTTTCGGCGGAACCGATAAAAGAAGCCGCATGGGCTTTGCCGAAGTCTCCTTGACTATTGATAACACAGGCGAATACCGCATTCCCTCCGAATATAACGAGATCACTGTCACGCGCCGCTATTTCCGCACGGGTGAATCCGAATACCTCATCAACGGTCAGCTCAAACGCCTTGCCGATATTGTTGATCTTTTTATGAACACAGGTATCGGAAAAACCGGCTATTCGATCATCGGTCAGGGTAAAATTTCCGAAATCATTGCCCAAAGAGCAGAAGACCGCCGTTATATTTTTGAAGAAGCGGCAGGCATTTCCAAATTCCGCGCCAAAAAGCAAAAAGCCGAAAGAAAGCTTGCCGAAACCGAAAACAACTTAATCCGTCTGAACGACATTCTTGCGGTGCTTGAACAACGCGTGGAACCGCTTGAAAAGGATGCCGCCAAGGCAAGAATCTATCTTGATCTTTACGAAAGAAAGAAGGCACTCGATATTGCCCTTGCCGTATTTGATATTTCAAATATTGCAAGTCAGAACGAAGAATTTGAACGTAGCTATCACATGGCAAAGCACGCTTTGGAAATCACGCAAGACACGCTCACATCGCTCAACAACCAAGTGCTTACCAACAATGAAAAAGAAGAAGAAAACCGCAAACTGACCAAAGAACAAAATGAACTTCTCGGCACAAAAAAGGAAGAACGACATAATGTTACCACTCGCCGCCTTCTTGCCGAGCAGGAAATCGAACACGGAAAAAGCGTACTCGCTCGCTATGCCGACGATTCCAAAAAGCAGGATGAGCTCTATGCTCTTGCCCTCAAACGCCAAAGCGAAGCCGAAAACATTCTGCGGGAAAAGTCAGAGGATGAAGAATCACTCCGTGCAGAATATGAAGCCGCGCAAACCGAGCTTGACGAACTGCGCGCTTCCCTTTCGGATCTGCATAAAGAAGAAAACGATACAAGAGCCGAAAAGGCAGCTTGTGAAAAGCAGCTTGTTGATGACCGTATTCGCCTTTCCGCGCTTGAAAGCTCGCAGGCTTCTCTGTCTGAGCGAATGCAGAATGTCCAAAAAGAGCTGAAAGCGGCAAACGAAGCCCTTGATGATATCGAAAAGCGTATGGAAGCAAGCCGTGAACGACTCGCCTCCTACCGCAAGGATGCTTCCCGCACCCAAGAAAAGAAAGATGCCATTATCGATGCCGCCGAAGAGATTGAAAACAAACTCCAGTCTCTTTCGGAAAAGCGCAATCAAACAAGAGTTGCTATCAATACCAAAGCTGAGCAAGCCGCCACTTTAACGCGCATGGAAGAACATTTTGAAGGCTATCAAAAAAGCGTTCGTTTTGTTCTGGATGCCGCGGCAAGCGGTAAACTCCGCGGAATCTGCGGTCCGGTTTCCAAGCTGATCAAGGTGGAAAATCGCTACAGCGTTGCCATCGAAACCGCTCTTGGCAGTAACATTCAGAATATTGTCACCGAGGATGAAAACGCAGCCAAAGCCGCCATCTCCGCGCTCAAAAAAGAAAATGCGGGCCGCGCCACCTTCTACCCCTTGAGTTCAGTTCGTGCGGAAAAGCCGCGCATTGATCTTAACAAAGTAAAAAGCTTCCAAGGATACGTAGGCATTGCCTCCGAGCTTCTTTCCTACGATGCGCGCTACCGCGAGATCATCGCCTCAATGCTTGGTCGAACCTTTGTCTTTGATACGCTCGATCACGCTACCGAAATGGCACGTCATTTTGGTTACACCGTCAGAATCGTCACCCTAGACGGACAGCAGATCAACGCAGGCGGCTCTTTCACAGGCGGCTCTGCCAAACGCGACAGCGGTATTCTTTCCCGCGCACGTGAAATCGAAGCCCTCACGGGAGAGGTTGCCACCCTTAAAGAAACGCTTTCTTCTTTGGAAAAGGAAATTGCCAACAAAGAAAAAGCACTTGCAGGCAAAAAAGACGAGCTCAACGATCTGAATGACGGCTATATGCTCCTTGCCGCCATGTATAAAGCAGAAGAAACCTCCAACAGCCTGATCCTTGACCAATATCAAACACAAAAGGACGCTGTGGAAACGCTCGAGCATTCTGTGGAACATATCCATCAACAAAACGCCTCGGGCACCCAGCTCAAGACAAAGCTGACAAAAGAAATCGAAGAGCTGTCAAGCACTTCCCTTTCTCTTGATGCAACCATGATAACGATTCAAGGCTCGATTGCCGAAACCGAAGCCATGATTGCAGGCAAAAAAGAAGATTGCAATCGACGTATGCTTGCCATCACCATTGCCAAAAAAGATTTGGAGGCAGCCCGAAACAGCTACGAAGCAAGCGGGGCGGAAATTGCCCGTATTGAAGAAGAGCGTGCGCTCATCCGCAAAGCGGTGGAAAACAATGAAGCAACCTTTGGTATTTTAGAAAATAACATTCAAGCACTCCATGTTGCCGCCACTGCGCTCGACGAGGAGATTGCCCAAATTGATACCACCGTCCACTCGCTCCACCGCGAAGCCGAAGAATTGCACACACGCGCCGTAGAACTGCAACACACGCTGAAAAGCAAAAACGAAGAATTCCAGCTTCAGTCGGCACATTACGCCAAGCTTGAAGGCAAGCGCATAAACCTGCTCGGTGAAAAAGACCGCCTCACCGCAAAATTGTGGGACGAATATGAACTCACCTACTCCGCGGCGTGCGAAACCGAACACCCCGAAATCACACAGGAAACACGCGCAAAGAACCTAAGCGAGCAAAACAAACTCCGCTCAAAGATTCGTGAGCTTGGTGCTGTTAACGTCGGAGCGATCGAAGAATATGCCACAGTCAAACAGGAATACGATCACTTGAATACACAGATCGGTGACCTCAACAAGAGCAAAGAAGACTATTCGAATATCGTGTCCCAGCTTGAAAAGGAGATGTGCCAAAAATTCACCGAATCCTTCCGCGCCATCAACGAAAATTTCTCTGTTGTTTTCCGCGAACTGTTCGGCGGCGGCTCGGCAAAGCTGGAGCTCACAGACCCCGGCAACGTTCTCACAAGCGGTATCGAGATCATCGTAGCCCCTCCCGGCAAGCTGATCAAGAGCCTGAAATCGCTTTCGGGCGGCGAACAGGTCTTTGTGGCAATTGCCATCCTATTTGCCATCTTCAAAATCAATCCACCTCCCTTCTGTCTGCTCGACGAAATCGAGTCGGCACTTGACGAGGTTAACGTCTCCCGTTTTGCCAATTATGCCAAGAACTTTTGTAACAATACGCAGTTTATCACCATCTCTCACCGCCGCGGCACAATGGAAGCGGCAAACGCCCTTTACGGCGTTACCATGCAAGAGAGAGGTGTTTCCAAGCTGCTTTCTATCAATATGAACGATATCGAGAAAAAGATCGGTATCAAACTCGATACACAATCCACCTGATAAGGAGACTTTCCCATGGGATTTTTTGAAAAACTGAAAAATGGGCTTTTCAAAAGCCGCAATTCCTTCTTTGGAAAAATCAGAACGCTTTTCCAAAGCGGTGTTGACGAAGACACCATCGAAGAGCTTGAAGAAATGCTGATCTGTGCCGACGTCGGCATGGAAGCCACCGAAGAGATCCTCGAAAAATTGCGTACCGTCACCAAAGAAAATAAGATCAAAGACCCCGATGCCGCAGTGGATGCACTCAAAGCCATTCTCATTGAAACACTCGGCGAAACCGAGCCGTTAAAGCTTGACACTACCCCTTCCGTGATTCTCGTGATCGGTGTCAACGGCGTTGGCAAGACCACAAGCATTGCCAAGATTGCCAATGTTTTGAAGCAAGACGGCAAAAAAGTCATCCTCGCCGCAGGCGATACCTTCCGCGCGGGCGCCATCGAACAGCTTGGCGTATGGGCAGACCGCGTCGGCGTTGATCTGATCCGTCAGAGCGAAGGCTCCGACCCTGCCGCTGTGGTATTTGATGCCGTACACGCCGCCAAAAAGAGAAATGCCGATGTTTTGATCGTTGACACCGCAGGCAGACTCCACAATAAGAAAAACCTGATGAACGAGCTTGCCAAGATCAACCGTGTCATTGACCGCGAACTTCCCGACGCGGCAAGAGAGACCCTGCTCGTGCTTGACTCCACCACAGGTCAAAACGCCGTGAATCAGGCGGTTGAATTCAAAAATGCCGCTAACATCACAGGTCTTGTGCTCACCAAGCTTGACGGTACAGCCAAAGGCGGTATCATCTTCTCGATCAAAAACAAACTTAACATCCCTGTTCGCTTTGTCGGCGTAGGCGAAGGTGTTGACGATCTTCAACCCTTCAATCCCACAGAATACGTCGATGCTCTTCTCGACTAACAACATCATGAAAATTGTACTTGCTTCCAATAACCAAAAGAAAATCAAAGAAATCAAAAGCATCCTCACCCGCATCGGCTGTGAATACGAGGTTCTCTCGCTTGATGCCATCGGCTTTCACGATGAGATCATCGAAGACGGAAGTTCGTTTGAAGAAAACGCGCTCATCAAAGCAAGAACCGTCTCTGCCCTCGGTTATATCGGCATTGCCGATGATTCGGGACTGTGTGTTAATGCCTTGAACGGCGAGCCGGGCATTTATTCGGCACGCTACGCAGGTGAGCCTTGCGACGATCAAAAGAACAACGAAAAGATTCTTTCAGCTCTTGAGGGTAAAGAAGACCCCGAAAGAGGTGCCGCCTTTGTTTCGGTGATTGCTTGCACACTGCCAAACGGCAAGCACTTTACCGTGCGCGGAGAATGCAAAGGCAAAATGCTAAAGGCTCCGCAAGGCGAGAGTGGCTTCGGTTACGATCCGCTCTTTATGCCGGAAGGCTTTGATAAAACCTTTGCCCAGCTTTCTTTTGATGAAAAGAATGGCATCAGCCACCGCGGCAGATCCCTTGAAGCGTTTGCCAAAATCTTCCCCACTTTTATCCGTGAAAACTAACCTGAAAGGATTCCCCATGACAAGCAAACAAAGAGCCTATCTCAAAAAACTTGCCACCAATCTCGATACCATTTTCCAAATCGGCAAGGGTGATATCAGTGAAAACATGGTCATTCAGATTTCCAACGCCCTCGAAGCGCGTGAACTGATCAAGCTCCGTGTACTTGATAACAGCCTGTATTCGGCAAGAGAAGCAGCAGAAGAAATTGCTTCACGCACAAACTCCGAAGTTGTGATCGTCATCGGCACACGTTTTGTTCTCTACCGTGTGTCCGAAAAGCACCACAAAATCGACATTACCGCTATCAAATAAAGGATTCTCCGAATGAAAAGAATCGGAATTTACGGCGGAAGCTTTTCTCCGCCGCATCATGGGCATTTGTCTGCAGCCAAGCAGTTTATAGAAGAACTCTCTCTCGATGAACTTCTTATTATGCCCTCACACATTTCACCGCATAAAGTCACAGACCCCACCCTCACCTCGCGTCACCGCTACGAAATGGCAAAGATCGCGTTCAAAGATCTTCCGCGTGTCACGGTTTCGGATTACGAAATCCAAAAAGGTGATGTTTCCTATACTGCGAGTACCCTTTCGCATTTTGCCAAAGAGGGTGAGCTGTATTTTCTTTGCGGCACCGATATGTTCCTGACCCTTTCGCGCTGGTATCGTCCTGATATCATTTTTAAGAATGCCACCATCGTTTTGGCAAGCCGCGAAAACGGAAAAGAATCTGAAATCCTAACTGCCAAAAAAGCTTATGAAAAAGACTTCGGCGCGCGCATCATTATCTTAAACAACGAGGTTCTTGAAATATCCTCTACCGAAGTCAGACAAGCTCTCAAACAAGAAAAAGATGTCAGCCGTTATCTTTCGCATGATGTGGAGGTGTATATCCGTGAACATAACCTCTACCTATGAAGCTTGGCTTTTAGAAAAAGAAGCACTCGTCACCAATGTCCGTGCAAAAATGGGAGAGCATCGATTCTGCCACACGCTCTCTGTTGCCAAAGAAACGCTTTCACTTGCCGAAGCCTTTGTTTTTTCCGAAAACGACGCAAAACGCCTTTTTGTGGCAGCGCTCCTTCACGACTATACCAAAGCTTACAGCACCGAAAAACAGCTGTCAATTGCCAAGGAATACGGCGTTACTCTTTCCAAAGACGATCTTGCCTCGCCGCCTGTCCTTCACTCCCGCACCGCCGCGGCTGTGGTATCAAAAAAATTTCCCAACGACACAGATGATGAAATCTGCGAAGCCATCCGCTGTCACACAGTTGGCAAAAAAGAGATGTCGCTCTTTGATAAGCTTCTCTTTCTTGCCGACTATATCGAAGAAACCCGAACCCATCCCATCTGTCAAGAAACCCGAAAGCAGTTTTATGAAAAACTTGCATCGGGTAACAATAAAGAAAAAACACTGAATGACACCTTGCGTCAAGTTTTGCAAAATACAATCGACTATGTCACAAAACAAGGAAACAAAGTGCATTCAGACAGCCTTAATATGCTTGAAAACCTCTAAAAAGAAAGGATATCAATATGGAAGAACTCTTCAAACCCCATGATATGAAAGATGCCGAACCGCTTGAGCTTGCCAAAGCCATCATTCAGATTCTTGATGAAAAGAAAGCCACCGACATCAAACTGCTCCGCGTCAGCGACAGCACTGTACTCACCGACTATTTTGTCATCTGTACCGGTCACTCCAACACCCAGATCAAAGGCTTTGCCGATGAAGTGGACTACAAGCTTGGTCTTTGCGGCGTAGAACCCAAAGGCATCGAGGGTGACAAAAACTCCAAGTGGATCCTCCTTGACTATTATTCAGTCATCGTTCACATCTTCGGCAGAGATGCACGCGATTTCTATAAGCTTGAAAAGCTTTGGGCAAATGCAGAAGAAGTGAATGTCAATGACATCCTCAAAGACTAATCAAAATCAGTAAATAATACCGTTCGAAAGGAACTGTTATGAGATACGAATACAACACCATAGACAAAAAATGGCAAAAAAAATGGGAAGAAGCGCACGCGTTTGAAGCCAAAACCGATACGTCAAAGCCCAAATACTTTGCACTCGTAGAATTCCCCTACCCCTCGGGTCAGGGACTCCACATCGGCCATCCCCGCCCCTATACGGCAATGGATATCATTTCCCGTAAAAAGAGAATGCAGGGCTACAACGTCCTCTTCCCGCTCGGCTGGGATGCTTTCGGTCTGCCTACCGAAAACTACGCCATCAAGCATCAGATCCACCCCGCAATCGTCACCAAGAACAACATCGCACACTTCACCGAACAGATCAAAGCCCTCGGTCTTTCCTTCGACTGGTCAAGAGAGATCGACACCACCGATCCCTCCTACTACAAGTGGACGCAGTGGATCTTCCTGCAGCTCTTCAAAAAAGGACTTGCTTACAAAAAGGAAATGGCAGTGAACTTCTGCACCTCCTGTAAGGTCGTTCTTGCCAACGAAGAAGTTGTCGGCGGCGTTTGCGAACGTTGCGGCAGCGAGGTTGTCCGCAAGGTTAAGAGCCAGTGGATGCTGAAGATCACCGAATACGCCGAAAGACTCATCAATGACCTCGAAGGTCTTGACTTCATCGAAAGGGTTAAAACGCAAGAGATCAACTGGATCGGCAGAAGCGAAGGTGCAGAGGTTCGCTTTGCCACCACCGCAGGCGACGACGTGATCGTTTACACCACCCGTCCCGATACGCTCTTTGGTGCAACCTACATGGTTGTTGCCCCCGAGCATGAGCTTGTTACCAAGTGGAAGGATCAGCTCAAGAACTTTGACGAAGTGGAAGCCTACCGCGAAGAAGCCGCCCGTAAATCCGACTTCGAACGCACCGAGCTTGTGAAGGATAAAACCGGTGTCAGACTTGACGGCGTGGAAGCCATCAATCCCGTTAACGGCAGACAGATCCCGATCTTCATTTCCGACTATGTGCTTTCTACTTACGGTACAGGCGCCATCATGGCAGTGCCCGCGCACGATACCCGTGACTGGGAATTCGCCAAGAAGTTCGATCTGCCCATCATCGAAGTGGTAGCAGGCGGCGACGTACAGAACGAAGCCTTCACCGATGTGGAAACCGGCATCATGACCAACTCCGAATTCTTAAACGGTCTTGAAGTGAAGGACGCTAAGGCAAAGATCATCGAATTTTTGACCGAAAAAGGCATCGGCGTGAAGAAAGTAAACTATAAGCTCCGCGACTGGGTATTCTCCCGTCAGCGTTACTGGGGCGAACCTGTTCCGCTTGTCAACTGCGAAAAGTGTGGCTGGGTAGCACTCCCCGAAGAAACACTTCCCTTGACTCTCCCCGAAATTGAGCGCTTTGAGCCAACCGATGACGGCGAATCGCCGCTTTCCAAGGCAACCGATTGGGTGAATACCACCTGTCCTTGCTGCGGCGGACCCGCCAAGCGCGAAACCGATACCATGCCCAACTGGGCAGGATCGTCCTGGTACTTCCTCCGCTACTGCGATCCGCACAACAACGATGCACTCGCCGCCAAGGAAGCACTTGACTACTGGATGCCTGTTGACTGGTATAACGGCGGTATGGAACACGTTACCCTCCACCTGCTCTACTCGCGTTTCTGGGCAAAATTCCTGTACGATATCGGCGTACTCTCCTGCAAAGAGCCTTACCTCAAGCGTACCGCTCACGGCATGATCCTCGGTGAAAACGGCGAAAAGATGTCCAAATCCCGTGGTAATGTTATCAACCCCGAAGTGGTCATCGCCGAATACGGCGCCGACGGTCTGCGTCTTTACGAAATGTTCATCGGCGACTTTGAAAAGAGCGCGCCCTGGTCGCAGGCTTCCATCAAGGGCTGCAAGCGCTTCATCGACCGCGTGGCAGGTCTTACCGACCTCGTCAAGGGCGAAGGAGTAACACAGAAGCTTGAATCCTCCTTCCACAAGACCATCAAGAAGGTCACCGAGGATATCGACTCAATGAAGTTCAATACCGCCATCGCCGCTATGATGTCACTCGTAAACGAAATCTACGAAGTCGGCACGCTCACCCGTGATGAGCTCAGAACCCTCATCACACTGCTCTGCCCCTTCGCTCCTCACATCTCTGAAGAAGTCAACGAATTCCTCGGCTACACCGATATTCTCTCGCTCGCCGCATGGCCGACCTATGACGAAGCCAAGACCAAGGACGACACGGTTGAGATCGCCGTTCAGGTTTGCGGTAAGCTCCGCGGCACCGTTGTTGTTGCGGCAAACGCCACCCGTGAAGAGATGATCGCCGCCGCCAAGGCTGACGAAAAGATCAAACCCTTTATCGATGGCAAGACCGTGATCAAGGAAATCGCCGTGCCCGGAAAGCTTGTTAATATCGTCGTAAAATAATAGGCAAAATTTCTCAAAAATTTTGAGTTTATCCCTTGACAATAGGGATAAGATATACTATAATAGTAAAAGGAATTTTTCGAAATTCTCTCTGCATAAGCGAGGGGAGGGTTGTAAAATGGCAGAAATCAGAGTCAAAGAAAACGAATCGCTTGACAGTGCTCTTCGCAGATTCAAAAGACAGTGCCAGCGCTCCGGCGTTCTCACTGAAGTCAAGAAGAGAGAGCAGTACGACAAG
>JAFXJX010000033.1 GCA_017532025.1 Clostridia bacterium
ACACATCCCGGGTGATGGAGACATTTTCGGACTTTCTGGCGATCTTATCGATCTCATCGATGTAGATGATGCCCCGCTCGGCCCGCTCCACATCGTAATCGGCGGCCTGGATGAGCTTTAAGAGGATGTTTTCCACATCCTCGCCAACATAGCCTGCCTCGGTGAGGGTGGTGGCATCGGCAATGGCAAAGGGAACTTTCAATGCCCGTGCGAGATTCTGCGCGAGATAGGTTTTGCCAACACCGGTAGGACCGAGGAGAAGTACATTGCTCTTTTGGATTTCTACTTCCGGTGTTTCACTTTCCAGTTCCTGTTTGCTGCGTCTGCCCTTTTTCACAGGCTTACGGGAGAGAATACGTTTATAGTGATTGTAAACCGCAACCGACAAGGCTTTTTTGGCAAAGTCCTGGCCGATTACGTATTCGTCAAGTTCTGCTTTGATGCGTGCGGGTTTGGGAAGTGTGGCGAGTGTGAAGGAATCGCTATCGGTGATATCCTCTTCTTCATACTGGCTTTCGATGATTTGGTTGCAAATGTCAATGCAGTTGTCGCAAATCGTAACGCCGGTGGGGGAGGGAATGAGAAAATCAACGTCTTCTTCCGATCTGCCGCAAAAAGAGCAACGGGCAACCAGATTGCGATTTCCCGTACCATTGTTGTTTTTGTCTGCCATAGGTCTATCCTTTCCGGAATGTGTGATGAAAAAGGGTGCCGCAAATGGGTATTTGCGACACCCCGTTCGGGCTCTTTAGCGAAAGGTTTATCTTGCGCCGATGACTTTATCGACAAGGCCGTAAGCACAAGCTTCTTCTGCCGACATGAAATTATCGCGTTCGGTGTCGCGCGCGATCTCTTCAATCGACTTGCCGGTATTCTTTGCCATGATCTCGTTCAAGCGGTCGCGGATCTTCAGAATCTGTTCTGCCTGGATCTTGATATCGCTTGCCTGACCTTTGGCGCCGCCAAGGGGCTGGTGGATCATGATCTCACTGTTGGGCAGAGCGAAGCGTTTGCCCTTAGCACCGCTCGAAAGCAGGAACGCACCCATACTTGCTGCCATGCCGATGCAGTAGGTTGCCACATCGCATTTGATGAAATTCATCGTGTCGTAGATCGCAAGTCCGTCGGACACAGAGCCGCCGGGGCTGTTGATATACAGGCTGATATCTTTGTCGGGATCCTGAGATTCGAGGAAAAGAAGCTGTGCTACCACCAAAGACGCGGTAACATGATTGACCTCATCGGCAAGGAAAATGATGCGGTCGTTCAAGAGGCGGGAGTAAATATCGTAAGCGCGCTCGCCTCCGCTTGTTTTTTCAATGACTGTTGGTACAAGTGCCATGATCTGACCTCCGTTGGTTATTTTGTCATACCACGGATAGAAAATTATTCTTCGGTGGTTTCAGCAGTTTCTGCCTTTTGAGCAGATTTGGTTTTGAATTCAGCGTTATCCTTAACGAGAGTAGCAGCCTTGGAAACGCGAACATCAGCGGCGATGTCATCCTTGGAAACGAGAGCTTCTACCTGTGCTACTTCCATCTTGTAGGCGGTTGCAATCTTAGTGATCTCTTCCATCACTTCTTCGTCGCTTGCGGTGATGCCTTCGAGCTCTGCGATCTTTTCAAGAGCAAGGCGGCTCTTCACTCTCTTTTCAGCATCGGGACGAAGGTCGGCAGTGAGAGATTCAAGAGTGGTGCCGGTGTACTTGAAGTAGGTGTCAAGATCAAGACCCTGGCTCTTCAGGCGGCTGTCGTACTGGTTGACCATTTCGGAAACTTCGGTTTCATACATACATTCGGGAATATCGCCTGCGAGCTTGGTGATGAGAACGTCAACGAGCTCGTCGTCGGTTTCGCGGTCTGCAGCCTCGGTCTTTCTCTTCTTGATTGTTGCCTTAACGTCTGCCTTGTATTCAGCAAAGGTGTCAAATTCCGAAACGTCTTTTGCAAATTCGTCGTCGAGTTCGGGAAGCTCAACTGCCTTGATCTCGTGAAGCTTGATCTTGAAAACAACGGGAGCGCCTGCAAGGTCGGGAGCGTGGTATTCAGCAGGGAAGGTTACGTTGATGTCGAATTCGTCGCCAACGTTGTGACCAACAACCTGTTCTTCAAAGCCGGGAATGAACTGACCCGAGCCGAGCTTGAGTTCAAAGCCCTCACCTTTGCCGCCTTCGAATGCAACGCCGTCTTTGAAGCCTTCAAAGTCGATCACGGTGATGTCGCCGTTTGCAGCTGCGCGGTCGGTAACGGTGATGTTTCTTGCGTTTCTTTCGCGGATCTTTTCGATCTCGGTGGAGATTTCCTCTTCGGTTACGCGGATGGTTTTCTTGGTGAGGGTGATGCCCTTGTAGCCGTCAACGGTAACTTCAGGCTTGAGATATACGGTAGCGGTTATAACAAGGCCGTTTTCGTCGATCGAGCTGATTTCGAACTCAGGCTTGCCAACAACGGCAAGTTCGCTTTCCTTGAGTGCGGCTTCATAAGCTTCGGGAAGAACATCGTTGATGGCATCTTCATAAAGGAAGCCCTTGCCGTACATCTTTTCTACAAGGCTTCTGGGTGCTTTGCCCTTGCGGAAGCCGGGAAGGGTGATGTTGGTCTTTTTCTTGTTATAGACAGCATTTACTGCCTTTTCAAAGGTCTCGGCGTCAACGGCAAATTCGATGACAGCCTTGGTGTTATCGGTTTTGGTTACGTTTTTCAAGCTCATGAGCTTTATCCTCCGTATTTTTATAAACATTTTATAACTACATTATTCTAATGTAAATAGCCTCTTTTGTCAAGTCTTTTGCTGAAAATAATTCAATTTTCGGAGAAAGTGGTAAGGATTGGTACCTCTTTTGGGGTGAAATTCAGAAAATCTGCCGATACAATATGAAATTCAATACCTTCAAAGAAAGTCATGGGAGCAAGGGCATAGATGCCATGGATATGACCGTAGTAACAGCGCTTGATGCCGTATTCTTTCATCAGATCGATCAGGGGGCGGCAGACATAGTTTTCAAACTTTGGGGGAAAGTGCATGAAGACCACTTTTTCAAGGGTGGGGTCTTTGACCGAATCAAGCGAGAGCTTGAGTCTTGCACTTTCTCGGGCAACGATTTTTTGATAGTCGCTTGTTTCGGGGGCGTTGCTCGAATCGCTATACCAACCGCGCGTGCCGCAGATGGCGATGTTTTCATAAGTATAGGAGTTGTTTTGCAACAGCTTGATGGATGAGATTCCGTTTGCCTCAAAGAAATCGGTGACTTTTTTTGGTGTATTCCACCAATAGTCGTGATTACCGCGCAGAAGGATCTTGTTACCGTTCAGGCGGTCAAGAAAGAGAAGGTCGTCGCCTGTTTCTTCAAGTGAAATACCCCAGGAAATATCGCCGCCCACCACAACGGTATCATCGGGCGAGACCACGCGATTCCATTCGGTGGCGATTTTTTCATCGTGCCCGCGCCAACGCGCGCCGAACACATCCATCGGCTTTTCAATTTTTAGAGAAAGATGGGTATCTGCTAAGGTGAATAAAGCCATATTGACCGTCCTTGGTATTAGTTGTGAAAAAAGGTTTGGGTATAGCGGTGAGCGTTTTGCCATAGTATCTTTTCGGCAATCTCGCTTGAAGTTTCTTTGGCAAGACATTCGGCAAAATCTTCGATTCTTGTGATGTGTTCAAGTCCCTGTGGCAGGGAATCTACCCCGTCGAAATCACTGCCGATGGCAATTGCATCTTCGCCGCCGAGCGAAAGAAAATGCTTGATATGCGAAAGCACGGTTTGGCGGGATGCAGAAGATTGGTTGGACAAGTGGTAGGGCACAAAGCTGACGCCGATAATACCGCCAAGAGCGGTGATTGCCCTGAACATATCATCGGTCAAACAGCGCTTGTGGTGACAAAGCGTGCGGCTGTTCGAATGGCTCGCCATCGGTGCGCTGTTAAGGCTATGGCAAATGTCAAGTGCTTGCCAAAAGGTGGTGTCCGACGCGTGCGAAAGGTCAATTGCCATGCCGAGCGAGAGGGCTTTTTCTACCGCATCTTTTCCGAACCGTGTAAGCCCTTCGCTCGTATTCCACGCGCCTCCGATACAGGAGGTATCTTGCCATGTGAGGGTAAGAATACGCACACCGTGGGCATACAAGGTGTCAAGTCGGGAAAGATCGCCGGCAAGCAGGCGTGCATCCTCCACCGCCAAAATCGGCGTGCAAAAGGATGGCGTTTTTCTTGTTCCTTGCGCAACATTGTAGTGAGAAAGAATGCGGAAAAAGTCTTGATAGGCTTCCTCGTCGGAGAGGTTTTGATCCGACCAGACGGCAAGGACACGGTAGTTGGCAAAGCTGAGTGCGTCAACGGGTGCTGAGAGGGAGTTGCCTGAAAATGGTGAAACTTTTTTATGATACGCTTCATACAGCGTATCGGAATGCAGATCAAAATAGACCATCAAAAAGCTTCCTTTATATAACGAATCTTGGCAAAGCCTGTTTGATTTTCTTCGGGAATAAAAACCTCGGCAACATCAAAGCGCGGTTTTTTATTGCTTGGATGCAGGGCAAGGTAGCGCGAAGCGGCACGGCGGAGGTGCGTTTTTTTCTCCTCGGTGACTGCGTCGGCAGGATGACCGTACTTTTCGGTATCGGTGGCTTTGCTTCTCGTTTTGACTTCTACGAATACAATATAGCGAAAACGGCCGGCAATTATGTCGATCTCGCCGCCTTTGATTGTGAAATTTCGTTCTAAAATACGATATCCGCGGCGGCGAAGATAGCGGCACACGGCTCCCTCGCCACGGTTTCCGCGGCGGCGCGTATTCTTTTGCTCCGTTTTTTTCATTTGTTCAGGAATTTTAAGAAGGTTTTGCGGTGAAGCGGGCAAGGACCAAGTTCTCTGACAAGATCCATGTGTTCCTTGGTAGGATAGCCTTTGTGTGCGGCAAAATGGTATTCGGGATACTCTTTATCCATTTCCACGCAGTAGCGGTCACGGGTGACCTTAGCAAGGATGGATGCCGCCGCAATCGACATGGAAAGGGCGTCGCCTTTGACAATAGGCTTTGCCGTCATTTCAAAATTGCGGGCAATGTTGCCGTCCACAAGTACAAAATCGGGCTTGGGGGAAAGCTGTGCAACCGCGCGGCGCATGGCAAGCTGAGAAGCGTTTAAGATGTTGATCTCGTCAATTTCTTCGGCTGTGGCAAAGGCAATGCCATAGGAAACTGCCTCTTGACAGATGATGTCAAACAGCTTTTCGCGCTTTTTTTCGGAAAGCTTTTTGGAATCGTTGAGGCCTTCAATCACAAGACCTTGCGGCAATATCACAGCGGCGGCACAGACAGGTCCTGCAAGCGGACCTCTTCCTGCTTCGTCTGTTCCGCAGATGACGGTAAAGCCGGCATCCAGCGCTTCTTGTTCATATGTATAATCGGGCATTTTGACCTCACGTGAAATTAGAGTGTTTTTTGAATTTTGGCAATGTCGGCAAGGAGTGCTTGGATATCGTTTTCGCTTGTGGCAAAGTTTGTGCAGAAACGGGCAATCGAGTGCGTATCATCCACCTTTCCCATATCCGAGAAGGTGTAATTTGGGGAAAGAATTTCGAGCATTTTCGTGGGAAGAATGGGGAATTGCTGATTGGTGACAGAATCCACATAAAAAGAATAGCCGAGCGAGGCAATGCCGTTTTTGAGTAACATGGCTTTTCGGTTGGCGTCCTGAGAGGTGGTAAAGTAAATATCATCCTCAAAAAGCGCCAAAAACTGAATGCCGAGGATGCGACCTTTGGCAAGAAGCGCGCCGTTTTGCTTAATATAATAACGGAAGTGCTTTTTCAGCTTGTCGTTGGTGATCACAAGTGCCTCGCCTAAAAGTGCGCCGTGCTTGGTGCCACCGATATAAAAGGCATCGCAAAGCGCGGCAAGATCAGAAAGGGTAAGGTTGTTACCCTCTGCCGTAAGCGCATAGCCGAGGCGCGCGCCGTCAACGTACAGATAAAGCTCTGTTTCACGGCAGACCTTGCTGATGGCGGCGAGTTCTTCTTTGGTATAAATTGCGCCGTATTCTGTGGGATTGGTGAGATACACCATACCGGGCTGTACCATACGTTCGCGGCTGGCATCGGCATAGTGGCTGTCATAGATTGTTTTGATTTCTTCCGCCGTGATTTTGCCGTCTTTGGAGGGAATGGTTAAAACCTTGTGCCCTTTGGCTTCGATCGCGCCTGTTTCGTGTACCTCAATATGACCGACCGAGGAAGAAATAACGCCTTGATAGGGTAAAAGTGAGGCGGCAATCATGGTGAGATTGGTCATAGTGCCACCCGGTAAAAAATGAACGGCGGCATTGGGAGCTTGACAAAGAGACCTAATCAGTTCACGTGCCTGATCGCAGTAAGAATCTTCCGAATAGACATCGGTGGTATCTTCATTGGTTTTTATCATCCATTTAAGGACATTGGGGTGTGCGCCGCAGCTGTAGTCATTTTCAAAACGAATCATATAGCAAATCCTCCGTCAACGCCAAGAATCTGCCCCGTGATAAACGAGGCTTTGTCAGATGCCAGAAAGAGAACGGCATCGGCAACGTCGGAAGGTGCTCCGAGTCGCATAAGAGGGGTGGCATCGATCAGTTCCCGAACGGTTTCTTCATCGAGCATCGCATTCATGGGAGTTGCGATCACACCCGGTTCAATGCAGTTGACCGTGATGCCGGATGGCCCGAGTTCTTTGGCAAGGGCTTTGGTAAAGCCTTCAAGGGCGGCTTTGGTTGCCGAATAATGTACCTCGCAGGAAGCGCCTGTTTTGCCCCACATCGAGCCGATGTTGATGATTCTGCCGCTATGGTTACGGATCATGTAGGGGGCAACTGTTTGCGTAACCGTCATAACCGATGTGAGATTGATCTGCACCATGCGGGCAATGTCGTTGTCGGAGAGATCGGTGAAGAGCATGATTTGCGAAATACCCGCGCAGTTGACAAGAATATCGATACCGCCGAGAAGTTCTGCGGCTTTTTCTACTGTTGCACGGATGTTTTCGGTATTTTCAAGATCCATGGCAAGTGCTGCTGCGCCTGTTTCTTCTGCCAAGGCTTCTGCTGAAGAGAGGTTTTTGTTATAGGTGAAAACCACCTGACAGCCTTCCTTGGCAAACGCTCTGACAATGGCGGCACCGATGCCGCCCGAGCCGCCTGTGATGAATACGCGTTTCATAGTGGGGTTCTCCTTGAAAGCGGGGAATAAAAATTTTAAGCTTCGGTTGTTTTGGGTGTGCTTCTTCTTGGGCGTTCCAGCGAGATTCTGCCGATCTTACAGCCACGGAGTTCATCGAGAAGCATGAGAGAGGTTCGTTCGGTATTGACCTCGCCGCCCTTGACGAGAAAGCCGCGCTTTTTGCCGACAGCTTCCAAAAGATCATATCCGCTGGCATCTTCACGAAGCTCTTCGGGAAGAGAATAACGGGCAAAGAAAGAATCGGGATCGATCGAGGCAAGGCGGGAGCAAAGCACACAGGCGAGCTCTTCCACATCGAGAATTCTATCTTTGATGGCACCTGTGAGGGCTAAGTTTTCAGCAACCACACGGTCTTCGAATTTAGGCCAAAGCACACCGGGCATATCCAAAAGTTCAAGACGGTAAGGGGTTTTAACCCATTGCTTGTCCACTGTGACACCCGGTCTGTCTTCCACCTTGGCTTTTTTGGTGCCTGTGATCTTATTGATAAAAGAGGATTTTCCAACGTTGGGAATTCCCACCACCATAGCACGAAGTGCTTTGCCGTGCATACCCTTGGCATCGTATTTTTCAAGCGTGGCGGCACAGATGCGTTGCAGCTCGGGGATGATTTCGTTCATGCCCTGACCTGTGACAAAGTCGCAAACGATACAGCCCTTTTCGTGCTCTCGGAAGTAGCGTTTCCACTCGGCGGTGATATCGGGGTTGGCAAGGGTGGCTTTGGAGAGAATGACAAGACGGGGTTTATCGGCACAGATTTTATCAATTTCGGGATTTTGAGAGGAGCGCGGGATTCTGGCATCGAGAATTTCAATGACGGCATCGACAAGCGGTAAGCACTCCGCCATCATGCGTCTTGTTTTGGCCATATGTCCCGGAAACCATTGAATCACTTTAGAAGGCATATTTGAATTTCCTTTACAGTCAGGTATTGTCTTTATTCCACGTCTCCGATGGCAGAGAGGGGAAGAAGGCGGAAGTTGACTTCGCCGATGATATAACGTTCGTCAATGAATCCAAGCGTGCGGCTGTCTTTGGAATTGTTGCGGTTATCACCCAGCACAAAGACGTAGCCTTCGGGAACAACTTCCTCATAGATTTTAAGCTCGGCATCGATTTTGTTGAAATAACTGTTGATTTCATAGCGTTTCATGGGCTCGTTTGTTTTGCGGATATAATCTTCCTTTACGAGTTTTTCATCGACGTAGATCTTCCATTCGTCAAAATCGATGCGTACCGTTTGACCGCCCACGGCAATGACGCGCTTAACCAGCGGCCGTTTTATATCGTCGGGTGTTTGAATGATGACAATATCACCGTTTTCGGGTGTGAAGCCTACGCGGGAGATAATGAGAACATCATTTTCGTGCAGGGTAGGCATCATGGATTCTCCGCTGACGGGAGAATGTCTGATAAAAAAGGTCATAATGATAAGTACGGCGGCAAGCGAAAGGGCGAACAGTTCAATCCACTCAAACAGAGCATGAGAGAGGGGCTTTTTGGTTTTGGCATCTTCGCTTTCCGGCGTTTCTTCTTCGCCCACAAGTTCTTCAAGAGCATTGAACGATTCGGTTTCCAAAAGAGCAGAGAAAAGAAGACTGGGATCTTGAACTGCCTGGTCCTGCAGCGTTGCGGCAAAACGGGAATCGCCCTCTGAAGCGTAGGTCAAAAGAAAAGGACGTACGTTTGCTTCCTCAGACTGCGTGATGAGAAGAAAACGGCAGGTATCGCCTTGCGAGGCAATTTGATCGCGAATCGAGAGAAGCTCGCGGTTTAGATAATAAGCAGCTTCCTCATCATCGGAGGCAATCGGTTTTGTCAGATGAAAATACACAAGCTCGTAGCCGGCTCCGAAAATAGCTTGTGATACGATGGAAAGATTCTTCTTACGGTCGGTATCGTTGGCATCGATCTTGTCGAGCACCACAGCGTCAATGCCAAGGTGTCTTGCGTTATCCGCAAGAGATTTGAGGTCAGAAAGATAGCAGGCTTTCAGATTGTATTTTTCGCTGAACAGGAAGGGGTCTTCATCGACTTCGGGTTCTACCGTGGTGTTTTGAGTGGGTTCTTCGTTGGTTTCGTCTTTGGCTCCTTCGTCGGCTTCAGCCTCTTCTTGCAGTTCGCTTTCCTCGGCGTATGCCGATTCTTCAGCTGCGGTATCGCTTTCGGTTTTATCGAGCTCGGTCATTGCCAAAACAGCCGGATTGTAGCCCATCAGAAGAAAGTCAGTCTCGGCGGTATCATGCAGAATCACGTTTCCCGAAGTGGAGTTGGTGTAGAGAAACGCAAGACTTTGGTCGGGTGTTTCTTCTGCTTCTGCAGACTCTTCTTCGTAGATTTCTTCGTTTTCGTCGGGGTAAAGCCCGTCATCGTCGGGCAAAATCTCAATGTCTTGCGGTTCTGCGATATCATCAACCGTTTGCAGAGCTTCATTCTGTTCGGTGTTTTGTTCGGAAAGTGTTTCTTCGGGTGTTTCGGTCACTTCCTCAGGTTTGGGCAGAATGGTACTGTCAGAGATCAATACAAAGTATTTCATGGCAGAGAATATCCTTTTTTTGTAAATAAGTTTTGATATAAAGCCTCATTGGACTGCGCCATGACAGCGGCGCTGAAAGATGAGGTGTAGATTTCATAAGATGCTTTGCCAAAAGAGAGACGGAGTTTTTCATCGGTCATAATTGAGAGCGCATCGGCAAGCGCGCGGGGATTCTTTTGCGGTACAAGAATACCGTTTTTTCCGTCTTTGACCATGGCGACATTCCCGCCGTAACTCGTGGCAACGATCGGCAAGGAAAGGCTCATGGCTTCAGCAATGGCAAGGGAGGTTGCCTCTGTGCCGACCGAACAGTTGACATATACGTCGGCGGCATTGAGGTAGGGGGTAACGTCGTTGACAAAGCCGCAAAAATAAACGCGGTCGGTCAGTTTGAGTGTGCCTACAAGGTTTTGTAAAGCTGCTTCCTCACTGCCTTTGCCAACGATGAGGATTTTGATTGGCTGTTCTTCTTGGGTAAGAAGTGCGGCGGCTTCAATCAAAGTGCGGATGCCTTTATCCGGCTCGATTCTGCCACAGATGACGGCAAGCGTTTCGTGTGGGGCAATGCTGTATTTTCGGCGAAGCGCCAAGCGCTTGTCGGTATCCTGCCTGATGGGATCAACGCCGTTCAGTATGACACTGACTTGCTTTTTGGAGATGCCCATGCTGTAAAGGTTGTTTGCCGCTTCTTCTGCAACGGCAATGATTGAGGTGGATAAAAGTCTGGTTGCCAAACACATGGCGATGCGAGGGAGCTTTCTTTGAAAGAGCTTAGGCGTGGGATAAACACAGTGACGGGTATAAATGCGGATCGGTACGGCAGCCAAAAATGCCGCGATGCGTGCGGACAGAGAGGCGTTTGCATGGAGAATATGCGGCCTGTATTTTCGAATCAGGCGGTAGTAAGACGCGATGGAAGACAGTGAAAAGGAAGCTTCTTTTCCGCAAGACAGAGTGGGAAAGCCGAGCGCGCTGACTTTTCTTCAAGAAGCGAATTTTGGGGCAAAGCAACCGCAACATCAAAGCGCTCCTTGTTGCAGTGGGCGAGGTAGTTTAACATCTGCCGCCCCGCACCGCCGATGTTACAATCGGAAAGCACGAGGAGAAGCTTGATTTTTTGGCTGTTTTGGCGCTTGTTTCGGAAGAGAAGACGCCATGTGAAAAGCGCACGCAAAAGGGAAGACAAGAAAAAGGCAAGCGGTACGGCATACACACCGAGGGGATTTTTCAACACACGGAACAGAAGGATGTTAACAAGAATCAGAGTCGGGCTTACAATAGCAGCTTTGCCGCTTTTTCCGGAAAGATAGGCAGCATCGTTGAGGATCGATGTCAGTGTCAGACAGGGAAGGGCGAGGGCAAAGAGGCGCATGACACGAACGCTTGTGATCAAAAAGTCTGCTGACACCGATGCATTCCTTAAAAAGAGAAAGAAGATTGGTTTGGCAAAGAGAATAAAGAACGCCGAAGCCAAAAGTGAAAGGCACAGGAAGATAAACAGCGGTTTTTTTACGGCTTCCGCTACACGAAGCTTTTTCTCCGCAAGACGCGGGTAATAGACACCGTGAAACGCCGAAAAGAGAAGTGCTGATGAAAGCAGAATCGGTTTTATGCCGTATGAGCCCACGGCAACGGCTGAATCTTTGCCAATGGCGGCAAAAAACAGAGAAGACAGGCAAACGGCAAGCGGAAGGTAGGCGGAAAAGAGAAGGACATTCATCGCGCGCCGCATTGCCTGATACGGTTTTTGGGGGATAATACTTGCAAAAAAGCGAGGACGGTGTTTTTTGAAAACCAACCCAAACAAAATCAAAAGAATGCCGATATCAATCAAAAGAAGGAGGTAAGAAAGCGATACGGCAGAAAGTCGGTTTCGAAACAGAAAAACAAGCGGCAGGCTGACCAGAGAGGATGCTGCGTAAAGAAGGGCGGGAAGCAACGGCTTTTTATCGGCTTGCAGAATGCCTGTGAAAAGCGAACTGAGTGCAAGAAGGACTCTTGCCAAAGAAAGCGGGCGTAGAGAAGCTGCCGCCGCGCGAAGTGCTTCACGGCTGAGACCTGTTGCCACAAGTGAAACGGTTTGGTAAGGAAAGAAGAGAAAAGGGACAAACAACAGAAAGACTCCTGCTGCCAGAAAGAAAACCAGCGTGGCGGCGAAGGGGTCGGCGCTTGCGTTGTCGCTTTGACGTCTTGTGAGGTATGACGGCAGAAACATAGTGGCAATCATTGCCCCTGCCGTGCAGTCATACAGCGTGGCTGTGAGGCTGTGAGCCAGCTCAAATGCCGCCGCTTCATGCGAGACACCAAAGATACCTGCCAATAAAAAGGTGCGTATCATGCCAAACAGGCGGTTGGATGCCATAATAATGAGAAGAAAAAGCGCGCTTGCGGCAGGTGTTCGTTCTTTGATTCTTACCATACTATATATTGTTCCTATCATTTTAGCATATTATTTGGCAAAAGTAAAGGCTTAATTCTGTCGAAATGTGAAGTTTTGTGAAAAGTTTGCTATTCTTTCGCAGCATTTTTTTGTGAAAAAACCATATTTAGTGAAATAAACAGTTTTTTCGTCATAAAAACCAAAAACAGGTATTGACTTTTGTGCAAAAAGAATGTATAATCATGTCTTGTGTGCCAAAGGTTCACAAAATTCCCGATCAGTTTGAGGTTTTTGAACATGATTACGTTCTTGAAAATTGCGGTACTTTGTCTTTGCACCGCGGTTTCATTTGTGATTTCCTGTTACAGCGAAAACAAAAAAGGAACTTGCGTTTTGCTTTCTTTTTTTGTTGCCGCAGGGATTACCACTTTCTTTTCCGAAGAGGCGCTTCTTCTTTCCATGCTCTGTGCGCTCGGTGTTTTTCTTGTGCTTTCGGTTTTGACGATTCTTCTTTCGCAAAAGACCATGCACAAAAAACAGGGGGAAGAGAAACACAAATCCTGCTGATCTCATCTTTTGGAGGAATGTTAAACTCTTTGTCAAATTTCTTGAAAAAATTTGAAAAAAGGGGTTGCATTCTACAGAAAGTTGTGATATAATAACACTCGCTGTGTTATCGGACAAGGGATAGCATGGGATTCGGGCAGTCCGCTGCGAAGCTCCGCATGAATGCCGAAATATTAAAGGAGGAAGCCAAAATGGATCTTATTAAGGCTTTTACAGAAGAGCAGCTTAAAGCAGAAGTTCCTCAGTTCAAAGTTGGTGATACCGTTAGAGTTCACAACAGAATCAAAGAGGGCGCAAGAGAAAGAATTCAGCTTTTTGAAGGCACCGTTATTGCCAAGAGAGGCGGAGGTATCTCCGAAACCTTTACTGTCAGACGTGTTGCTTACGGTGTGGGTGTTGAAAAGACATTCCCGCTCCACTCGCCTTTTGTTGAAAAGGTTGAAGTCACCAGAAAGGGTAAAGTTCGCCGTGCGAAGCTTTACTATCTCCGTGACAGAGTTGGTAAGTACGCCAAGGTCAAAGAGTCGATCTGACAATCGGGCAGCCTGAGGGGATACCCCTCGGGCAAGCCCTCGCTTGGATTTTCTTTTCCCAGTTTCAAAAAACAAAACCAAAGCCCTGTCAAAGAGCAGGGGAATCTATGACAGAATTCATCGGTTTGCTTTTGGGAGTCTTACAAAAGCGGGATTGAATTGTGTCGCATTCATTTTTTAAGAATTGAGGTGTCATAGAAATGAAAGAAGGACTCCATCCTAAGTACAGCGAAGTCACTATCAAGTGCGCATGCGGCGAAGAAGTCAAGACCCGTTCGACCAAGGGCGGTATCATCCGCGTTGAAATTTGCTCGAAGTGCCATCCTTTCTTTACCGGCAAGCAGAAGTTTGTTGATGCCGGCGGACGCGTTGACAAGTTCAAAAAGCGTTTGCAGGGAACACAGAAGTAATTTCTCCTTATCGTTCCATATTGACAGAAAACGGCGAATGCAGCTATGCGTTCGCCTTTTTTGCACTTTTGCCAAATTTTGTGAAAGGCAGACTTTTTATGGAAAAAATTATTTCCGATAATACCGAAAATAAAACAAAAGCGATTCTTTGCGTGGTGCTGACACCCGACAAAGATGAAAGAGAAGTGGCGGTTTCGCTTGCTGAGCTTGAGCGCCTTTTGGATACGGCGGGCGGCGAGTTGTTTGCGCAAGTGGTGCAGGCAAGACAGAATCCGGACAATGCCACATACCTAGGCAAAGGCAAGATCGAAGAGATTGGAATGCTTTGCAAAAATAATGAAGTGAATCTTGTGATTTGCGACGACGAGCTTTCTCCCGCGCAGATCAAAAACATGGAAGATGCGCTTGAAGAAGCTGCCGGAGAAGAGATTGGCAGCATTCGCGTGATCGACCGCAGTATGCTGATTCTTGATATTTTTGCGCTTCATGCCATCAGCGGCGAGGGCAAGCTGCAAGTAGAGCTTGCGCAGCTTCGCTATTCTGTGCCGCGTCTTTACGGCAAGGGTACTGAAATGTCCCGTCTTGGCGGCGGTATCGGTACAAGAGGTCCTGGTGAGACCAAGCTTGAAAAAGATCGCCGTCATGTCAGACGTCGCATTCAGGCGTTGGAAGAACAGCTTGCCGAGCTTGTGAAAAGCCGCGAGGTGAGACGCGCAAGGCGTGATAATGCGGGTGTTTTCCGTGTTGCCATTGTGGGTTATACCAACGCGGGAAAATCCACGCTTTTGAATCGTTTAACCGATGCGGGCATTCTTGCCGAGGATAAGCTGTTTGCGACTCTTGATACCACCACGCGAAAATTTGCACTTCCGAGCGGCAGAGAGATTCTGCTCACTGATACGGTTGGCTTTATTCGTAACCTGCCTCACCATTTGATCGAGGCGTTTAAGTCCACGCTTGAGGAGGCTAAGTACAACGATGCGCTTTTGATCGTGATTGATGCCTCCGACCCTGAATGTGTTTCGCAGCTTGATGTTACCGAGAAGCTTCTTTATGATCTCGGTGTGACCGACAAGCCGATTTTGTACGTGCTGAACAAGTGCGATGCGGCATCTGTTCTACCCGAAGAGCTGACTGCACGTGCTAATCGCGACAAGGTGATTCCGATCTCAGCCCTTGACGGACGCGGTGTTTCCACTCTTGTGGAGGAGCTTGAAGCGCTTGCTGCAAATGGCAGAAAGCTTTACTGCTTGAAGGTGCCTTCTTACGAAATGGGCGTGCTCAACAAGCTTTACAATGCGTCAATGGTAGAAGACGTGGAATATTTTGATGGCTATGCCCGCGTGATTGCTACAATGGATGAGAAAATGGCGGGACAGCTCAGACGCTTTATTGTGCGACCTTCCGATTTTGAATCGAAGGAAGAGTAAAAGTTTCTATCTTGCTTAGCAAGATAGTTTGACAGAGGAGCCAAAATGGACGTTTATGTAACACTCGGAAAAGAAGGTCAAGCCACTTTTGAAATGAAAAAAAGTGAGTTTATCGGTTATGCGGCACACGTGACGACTGAGGAAGATGCCCGTGCATTTGTGGACAGAATCAGAAAAAAGCACGCGGATGCAAGGCATAACGTGTACGCCTATCTGCTGTCGGACAATAACATTATGCGTTATTCGGATGACGGCGAGCCGCAGGGGACGGCGGGTCTTCCCGTGCTTGATATTCTCCGCAAAGGCGGCATTACCGACGCGGTGATTGTGGTGACACGTTATTTTGGCGGTATTTTGCTTGGCACAGGCGGGCTTGTGCGTGCGTATTCCGCGGCGGCAAAGGCAGCGGTGGAGGACGCGGGGCGAGCGTCTTTTGTGAACTACGAGGAATATAGCCTGACTATGAGCTATCCGCTGTATCAAAGGGTTCCGAATCTTTTCAAAAATTATCCTTTGCTTGTGGACGGCACTGATTTCGGTGGCGAGGTGGAGATTCACATTGCCATCAAAGAGGGGTATTTCGCAAAGCTTGAAGAATCGCTAAACGAAGTGGGTGCGGGCAAGATTCGTATCGTGAAAAAAGGCGCGCGTCTGGATGCCGAAGAACTTCCGTAACAATGGACCGAATCTTTCTTTTACAGAGAAGATTCGGCTTTTTTGTCTTTTATCGGGGTGTATTCTACCTTTTTTTCTTATTTGGCGATTGAAAAAAAGGGTTTTTATTTTTTTTTGCGTATATTATATATGTCTCTCGCTCTCTGCTGTTTTTGTGTGAGGAGTTTACGGCAGAAAAAAGTTATTATATTTTTATACCGGAAGGGAAGATGTGATTATGGACATGAAGACCATTTTGCAAAACCGCGAAAAGCAAGAGCTTTCCCGCTTTGCCACGCTTTCCGAAAACACACGCGGACGCGAACGGCCTTTGAAGCCGGACGATATGCGTACTGAGTTCCAACGCGACCGCGACCGCATCATTCACTGTAAGTCGTTTCGCCGTCTGATGCACAAAACGCAGGTGTTTCTCTCTCCCGAGCAGGATCACTATCGCACACGACTGACGCATACGCTTGAGGTTTCGCAGATCGCAAGAACCATCGCGCGCTCGCTGCGCTTGAATGAGGATCTTTGCGAAGCGATTGCTCTTGGGCACGACTTGGGTCACACGCCGTTCGGTCATGCGGGGGAAAGACTTCTTCAGCGTTGCTATGATGAAAAATTCACCCATTGCGCACAATCGCTTCGCGTGGTGGACAAGCTTGAGAAGTTGAATCTGACTTACGAGGTCAGAAACGGTATTTTGTGCCATGCGGGAGAGACGCTGGCGGATACACCCGAGGGTGTGATCGTAAAATTTGCAGACCGCATTGCCTACATCAATCATGACATTGACGATGCATTACGTGCGAAGATTCTGACGCAGTCGGACTTGCCATGGCAGCTTATTGCGGTGCTTGGCGCAACGCAGAGCGAGCGCATCAATACGATGGTACGCAGTGTGGTGATCGGCAGTGAAAACAGCGCGACGATTGCGATGGAGCCGCATATTTACAAGGCAACCATGCGTCTTCGTGAGTTTTTGTTTGCCAATGTGTACACCAACCCCAAAGCCAAAGGGGAAGAGGTGCGCGCCGAGAGTATGCTTGAATCGCTTTACCGTTATTTCTGTGAAAATCCGTCGGAGCTTCCCGAGGAATTTACCGAAACACGCGAAACAGAGGGTGTTGCCCGCGCGGTGTGCGATTACATATCGGGTATGACTGACCGTTATGCCATCAATCTTTACAAAGATCTTTTTGTGCCCCGTGTATGGGGGCAGCGGTAAAAGATCAGGTTTGACCCTTGAAAGGAGGCGGTTTTTGTGGCGTGGATCAGCGAAAGTGTCATTCGCGAAATCCGTTTTCGCAACAGCATCGAAGATGTTGTGTCAAGCTATGTGACGCTCAAAAGAGCCGGCTCCAATCTGCTTGGTTTGTGTCCTTTTCACAGCGAGAAGACAGCCTCCTTTACGGTGTTTCCGAATACCGAGAGCTTTCATTGCTTTGGGTGCGGTGCCGGGGGCGATGTCATCTCATTTGTTCGCAGAATTGAAAATCTCGATTATCCTTCGGCAGTGGAGTTTCTTGCCAAACGCGCAGGTATCACGATCGTTCAGGATGACCGCGATAAAGAAAGGATGCAAAGGCGCAAGCGTGTGCTTGACATGAATATGGAAGCGGCACGTTTTTTCAGAAGCTGTCTGTATGACCCGAAGCTTGGCGCGGAGGGTATGAAATACCTTGCCGAAAAGCGAAAGCTTGATCCTGCCTTGATCCGTCATTTCGGACTCGGCTTTGCGCCGAATGATTTTGGGCTTTTGACCAGGCATTTATCAAGGCTTGGATACAAGGACTATGAGATGTCGGATGCGTTCCTTGCCGGCATTTCCAAAAAAAACGGAAAAAGCTACGACTATTTTCGAAATCGAGTGATCTTTCCGATCCTCGATACCGGCGGCGATGTGGTTGCGTTTGGTGGGCGTGTGATGGATGATTCGCTTCCGAAATACCTGAACACTTCCGATACGCCCGCTTTTAAGAAGAGCCGTAATCTGTTCGCGATGAATTTTGCCAGAAAGTACTGCGAGGAGCAGTTGATTCTCTGCGAAGGCTATATGGACGTGATTGCTTTGCACGGTGCGGGCTTTCAGAATGCGGTGGCAACGCTTGGTACGGCAATTACCCCCGAGCACGCGCGTCTGATGAAGCGCTACACCAAGAGTGTGGTGATTTCGTATGACAGCGACGATGCGGGGCAAAGAGCTGCCGATAAGGCGTTCAAGCTGCTCAGTGAAGTGGGACTTGAGACGAGAGTGTTGAAGCTTGACGGTGCCAAAGACCCGGACGAATATATCAAATCGTTTGGAAAAGACCGTTTTGCGATGCTTCTCAAAGACACCAAAAGCGAATTTGATTTTCGCTTTGAAAATATTTTGAAAAAATATGACATCCGTCTTGTTGACGAAAAGCTGAAAGCAATTGAAGAGATTGAAGGTGTGATTGCGCAGGTTGCGTCGGCGGCGGGCAGAGATGTGTATATCGGTGTGGTTGCCGAAAAAATGGGTATTTCCGCCGACATGATACGGCGGGATGTTGAAAAACGCACAAGACGTGCGCAAAAAGCAGCCGAGCGGCGAGAAACAGAGCGCCTGATTGCGGCGTCGCAAGGCATTGGTGACCGCGTGAATACCGATTTTGTGAAAAATCCGCAGGCGGCATCCTGTGAGGAAAAGATACTTGGGATTTTGCTGTTGCATCCCGAATATCTGTATGAAATGAAAAAGAAAAACAAAGCACCGAGCGCGCAGGATTTCTTTACCGAATTCGGTAAAAAGGTATATACCTTGATGTATGAGATTGATCGGGAGTATTTTGATATTTCCGCGCTGGGCTCGGCGCTTTCGATCGAAGAGATCGACCGTTTGCAAAAATTGCAGATGAGCCGAACAAAACTTGCCAACAATAAAATTGAATTGCTGTATGAGCTTTTGGAAACGCTGAAACACGCCAAGGAAAAAAACGAGCTGTCGCTTGAAGAGGTCATACGGCGAAAACGTGAACAAAAGAAAATGCCCTGACGGGCTTAAGAATATTCCGCAAGAAACGCAGGTTGTTTCAAAGATTGGGAACACAAAGAAAGGTTGGGTACAACAGTCATGAAAATTTCGGATTCCGATATCGGAGAAAAGAATATCAGCATGGATGAGTTGATCGAAAAGGGAAAGAGCAAAGGTTCGCTTTCCAACAGTGAGATCATGGAGGTTCTTGAAGACGAGAACTGTGATCTTGAGCAGGTGGAAAATCTTTATGAAGCGCTCGAAAATATGGATGTGGAGATCACAGGCTTTGCCCATACGAGCGAAAGCGAAGCGATTGAGAATGAAATCGAACAGTTTGATTCTGCTGAAAAAATGGAAAAAATTCTGGCGCAGGAAGGTCTTGCGGTAGATGACCCTGTTCGTATGTATCTCAAAGAGATCGGCAAAGTGCCGCTTCTCAAGCATGAAGAAGAAACCGAATATGCGCGTCAGATGTTTGAAGGCATCAATGCACCGCTTGTTTTGCTTGCCGCCGAACTTGTTGAGCGTGTGAAGGAGCTTTCGTCTGAAAGCTATGATGAGCTTTACGCTGTTGCCAATGCATTGGTGGAAGAAAAAAACGCACAGGATGACGGCAAAGACAAGAAGAGAAGGTTTTATTCGGATGAAGGTACAAGCGCTGTTAAGCTGAAGGGCTTGTTCGAATTGGTGCTTTCGACTGTCAGAGGCGCGAAAATGGTTTTTGAAACCAATCGTGTGCTGTATCGCAACATTGGCGCTTGGATGAAGGATGCTGTACCGAAAATGGTGGAGATCTTTTCTGAGGTAAAGAGTGATACGCAGGATGTTGCGGCTATGATTGCCGATATTGAAAGAATGTGTATCATTTGGAATGATCCTTCCAAGTTCAAGCATGCGGAAAAATACGAAGAAAAAGATAAAATGTTCCTTGATGAGGAAGAGTTGGCAGCGGAATTTGGAAGCACCTATGACGATGATATGGGCGAAGATGAAATCGATGCTGATGAGTCTGATCTCAAAACGTCAGAAACGGTTGAACCTGAACCTGTTTTGGAAGAAACGGTTGAGGAACTGATGTTTGAAGAAGACCCCGACTTTGTTCCTACGATTGCGTTTTCTGAGTTTGATACGGATGCCATTCGTGCCAACGTGAAGAAGGTGTTTTTCCGCGGTCACAGAGCAAAACAGGCTTTGGTGGAAGCAAACCTCCGTCTTGTTGTCAGTATTGCCAAGAGACATTCGGGTAAGGGACTTTCCTTCCTCGATCTGATTCAGGAGGGTAACCTCGGTCTTTTGAAAGCGGTGGAAAAATTTGACTATCGTAAGAACTTCAAGTTTTCTACTTACGCAACATGGTGGATCCGTCAAGCCATTACCCGTGCCATTGCCGACCAGGCAAGAACGATCCGTATTCCTGTTCATATGGTGGAAACCATTCATAAGGTGTCTCGCGTGTCGAGAAAACTGCTTCAGGAGCTTGGTCACGAGCCCAGTGTGGATGAAATTGCGGGCGAAATGGGCATCTCTTCCGAAAAGGTGAGAGAGTATATGAAGATTGCGCTCGATCCGGTTTCGCTGGAAATGCCGATCGGTGAAGAGGAAGATTCGCATCTTGGTGATTTTATTCAGGACGAGGATTCTCCTTCGCCTTCTGAGTCTGTTTCGCAAACCATGCTCAGAGAACAGCTTTTTGAGGTGTTGAAGACATTGACGCCCAGAGAAGAGCAGGTCTTGAAGTTACGCTTTGGTTTGAAGGATGGCCGTATGCGCACGCTTGAGGATGTTGGTAAGATCTTCAATATTACAAGAGAAAGAATTCGCCAAATTGAAGCCAAGGCGCTTCGCAAGCTTCGTCATCCCAGCCGTTCCAAACGACTGAAGGACTATTTGGATTCTTGATTTGATCGCTTGTAAAAATCGTCGAAAATGCCAAGTGTGTTCTTCTTTCTTTGTGTTACTTTCCAAAAAAAATGTCATAATCAACAAAATTGATGTTTTGTTTTGTACATTTTGTGAAACAAAAAAGGATATCTTTTGGATGGTAAACGGCACAAAAAAATTAAGCGAAGAAAATATTTCTTGACAGTCGGCACAAAATAAGATAGAATATATATGTTATATGGGTATCGGTATGTCATGGTGCCGATAAACCACAATGTACTTTTCTTTTTAAGGAGGAAATCAGCATGAAACATAAGCTGTCAGTCTTGCCGGTATTGTTTGCTTTGCTGGCACTTGTGTTTGTATTAACGGCTTGCGGTAGCGAGGGCAATGTCCAATCCGAAGGCGTAATCAAACCAAGAACCATCACATTTTATTCCATTACAGACGAGGCTACCACAGACGAAGCCGTCCAGAGAGTTGAGGATGAGTTAAATAAGATTACCGAATCTCTCTATAAGGTTCATGTTGTTCTTAAATTATATCCCGAAGACGAATACGAAGAAGTTCTCAAAAAAGCCATTATGGCAAATGAAGACGGCGTTGTATTTGACGATACAACCGCATTGCCCGATGATTCGGTTACATCCGGCGTTGGCGAAACCGATCAGGATGATGAGGTCGTTTACGCCGAAGCGCTTGATAATCAGCTCGATATTTTCCTGATTCCCGACGGTAGTGCTACATTCGATAAGTATGCGCTGAAGTATCTGCAGTCTATCGAATACGGTGAAGGCGGCGTACTTGCTGACATCTCTACTTATCTCACCGAAGGTGGCGCGGGCTACGTACTGAACCAGTACATCCCCAAGAAGACACTTGATTTCTGTCGCGGTGACTCGGCTGACGCTACATCTGCTCTTTACGGCCTGCCCAGCAACCGTTACTACGGTGATGCTGAGTATATGCTGATCAACAAAAAGCTGTTTGAGGAGTATAATTACGATCCTTCGATCATTACCGATATGTTTTCGGTACAGAGCTTCCTTGTTGACCTCGCTGCGGATTGCGGTCCCGGCAAGGCTCGTCCCGATGCTGTTCCGCTTTACAATGCACCTGAAATGGGTGTTGTAAGCTTTACCGGTAAAAACAGTGCTGTAGCACAGTATGTTTCTCCCAATGCTCACGTTTCCAACGGTTCGTTCACACCCATGAACATTCTTGCGATTCCGAACGTACAGAAGACTTTGGGCTTTGTGAACAACATCCATATGGCCGGCGGTATTATGCCCCGCGTGACCTACAATGTTGATTTCGATGCACAGTTCGGTGCGGCGTTTATTCGCGGCAACGACAGTGTATATGATCTTTACGGCGATGATTACTACATCATTCTCACCGGTATCCCCTATGCTAAGGGCGAAGATGTTTACAAGGGCATTTATGCTGTTAGTAAGTATGCTGAAATCAATGGTTATGCCGACCGTTGCGTTGAAGTTTTGACTTGTCTCAACACCAATGCGGAATTCCGTAATCTTCTTGCATACGGTATTGAAAATATCAACTACGTTATGGATGAAGAAACAGGTCGCGTGTCTTATGTGGATGCTTCCAAGTACTCCGAAGATACCGATGACGACGAAAAGGGTCCTGAAGTAGATATGACCTACAAAATGGACATTGAAAGAACCGGCAATATGTTCCTTTTGATGCAGAATGAGTTGATGACTGAAGAAGAACTTATTCTTTCTGCAAACAATTGGAAGTATGCGATTGCTACAAACAACCACGCAATTGTGTCTCCTTACGCTAAGTTCAAGTTCACAGCGTACACGCAGGGAACACCGTCCACTGCTGAAACAGTGAAAGAACTCGAAGTGCTGTATGATGAGATTTGGACTTGGGTTGCTGAGTATGAAACATACATCGATCCTGCAACAGGTGAAAAGATGAATACCTTTAGTGAATATGTCCTGATGCTTCAGAAGCAGCTCGATAAGAACATTTACGTTAAGGCGGCATCTGATCAGCTCACGCCTACGTCTATCAGCGGTCAGTACACCAACTGGTACGCCGGTATGTACGGCGGAATGCCTACTGAATAAAAACCAAGAATGTCTCCCGATCGGGAGACATTCTTTTTTTGCTTTGGCGCGAGAGTTCTGCGTATTACTTATATAATAATGTAGAAAATGGGTGAGCGCTTCATGCAGATACAAATTGGGACTGTTAATGAAGCGTTCGCTTTGTGTGTTTTTACAATTATGAGTAAAATACTCCGGATTATTAAGAGGGAATTGTGCAAAAGGTAGAAAATTCCGCAAGGCAAAAACAACTCTTGACAATAAGAAGATTTGTAGTGTATAATATAGGAGTCGTAATGCGGTAGTTTGCCATCAGCCGGCAAGCGAAACGCGGCAAACCAAAAAACAAATTACTATCAACAGGTTAGGAGGTGCAAAATTGCCAACATTTAATCAGCTTGTTAAGTACGGTAGACAGGATAAGACCTACAAGTCGAAGTCTCCTGCATTGCAGAAGGGCTTCAACTCGCTTACCAAAACTGTG
>JAFXJX010000034.1 GCA_017532025.1 Clostridia bacterium
CATTTCGGTGCATACCACCAACCCGTCACTTCGCTGTCAAATGATGAACAATCGCTTTGCGGGTGACGTGCTTTCCTATCTTGACCGCCTTGACAAAAGCGGCATCGCCATCAACGCGCAAATCGTGCTCTGCAAAGGCGTAAACGACGGCGCAGAGCTTGACCGCACGCTTTCTGATCTTTCGGCATTCAAGAACATCGGCTCGGTAGCAGTAGTACCTTCGGGGCTGACCAAGCACCGCGAAGGGTTGTATCCGCTTGAGCCGTTTACCAAAGAGGATGCCCGGGCAGTTCTTGACCAAGTGAACGCTTTTGGTGAGAAAATGCTGTCAGAAAAAGGCAGACGGCTTGTCTTTCCCTCGGACGAATTTTACTTAAAAGCCGAGCGCGAAATTCCCGCAGAAGACTACTACGAAGACTACCCTCAGCTTGAAAACGGCGTGGGCATGATTGCCTCGATGCGCGGCGAATTCGAAGCCGAGCTTGAATACCTTGCCGAGGATTACGATACCCAAAAAGAGATTCACTGCTCAATTGCCACGGGATATGCCGCCTACGGTTTTATCCAAGAGCTTGTGGATACACTAAAAAAGCACTGTCCCAACCTCAACTGCACAGTTTATCCGATTGAAAACCGCTTTTTCGGTGAGAATATTACCGTAGCGGGTCTTGTTTGCGGCTGTGATTTGATTGAACAGTTACAGGACAAGCCGCTCGGCAACTTCCTTGCCCTGCCCTCGGTCATGCTGCGCGATGAACAAGACCGTTTTCTTGACGATACCACGCTTGAAACACTTTCAGAAAGATTAAACATCCCCGTGCGTCTTTCGCTTTCCACAGGCGAAGACTTCATTCGCACGATACTGGATAACGACTAAACAGAAAGGACGAATTGCCATGTCCAAACCCATTGTTGCCATTGTCGGTCGCCCCAACGTCGGTAAAAGTACGCTCTTCAACAAACTCGCAGGCGAGCGTATTTCGATCGTAGAAGACACCCCCGGTGTTACCCGTGACCGTATTTATCACGAAATCGAATGGCGCGGCAGATGCGCCGTGATGATTGACACAGGCGGTATTGAACCCAAAACCGACGATCTCATCTTAAAATATATGCGTATGCAGGCAGAAATCGCCATCGACACCGCCGACGTGATCGTGTTCCTTTGCGACATCCACGCAGGTCTCACCGCAGACGACCGCGACATTGCCAAAATGCTCTTGAAATCCCGCAAGCCTGTTATCGTGGCGGTCAACAAGATCGACTCGATCGGCGCGCCGCCCCCCGAATTTTACGAATTCTACGAGCTTGGCTTCGAAGAAGATCCCATCTCGCTGTCTGCCACCCACGGCAGCGGCACGGGCGACCTTCTCGATGCGGTATTCGATCACTTCCCTGTTGAAGAGGAAGAAATCGAAGAAGACAGCGAGCGCATCAAGGTTGCCGTCATCGGCAAGCCGAATGCGGGCAAAAGCTCGATTATCAACAAAATCCTCGGCGAAGACCGCCTGATCGTTTCGAATATTGCAGGCACCACGCGTGATGCCATCGACACCGAGGTCGATAACGAATACGGCAAGTATAAGTTCATTGATACCGCAGGCATCCGCCGCCAGAGCCGCGTGGAAGACCGCATTGAAAAATTCAGCGTCTTGCGCGCCAAGATGGCGGTGGAACGCGCCGACGTTTGCGTTCTGATGATCGATGCCTCCGAAGGCATCACCGAGCAAGACGAAAAGATCGCCGGCATTGCCCACGAAGCGGGCAAGCCCACCATTATTGTGGTGAACAAATGGGACCTTGTGGAAAAAGACAACAAAACCACCTCTGAGTTTTCAAACAAGATCCGCATAGCTCTTGCCTATATGACCTACGCGCCGCTTCTCTTTGTTTCAGCCAAAACAGGTCAGCGCATTGTTAAGCTGTTTGATCTTATCAACAACTGTGCCGCCGAAAGCGAAAAGCGCATCACCACAGGTCAACTCAACGACCTGCTTGCCGATGCCGTCGCGCGTGTACAGCCCCCGTCAGACAAGGGCAGACGCTTGAAGATCTATTATATGACGCAGTCATCCATCAAGCCCCCCACATTCGTTCTGTTCTGTAACGACATTCGTCTGTTCCACTATTCCTATCAGCGCTATATTGAAAATCAGATCCGCGAAGCGTACGGCTTTAACGGCACACCGATCCGTATTGTGGTACGTATGCGCGGTAAGGAGGACTAAGCGATATGACATTTGCGAAATTTCTCTACAACTATGAATATATTAAGCTGAACGGTTTTCTGCGTGACACACTTGCGGATAACGCGGAGCTCTTTTACGGTCTTGCCATCGGCTGGATTCTTCTTTCTTATATTGCAGGAAGCTTGAATTTTGCCATTATCATGTCCAAAGCGGTGTATCATGACGACATCCGTACCCACGGAAGCGGCAACGCAGGCTTTACCAATATGAAGCGCACCTTTGGCACAAAGGCGGCAATTGCCGTGATTGTGGGCGATCTCATGAAAACCATCCTTTCTGTCACAGTCGCCATGCTTCTCTTTGGTGCAGACATCGCTACCCTTGCGGGTCTTGCCTGCATCTTCGGTCATTGCTTCCCTCTCTTTTATAAATTCAAGGGCGGCAAAGGCGTGGCAGCACTCGCCGCTATGGTACTTGTGCTTGACCCGATCGTTTTCCTCGTGCTGTTTGCCCTGTTCGCCATTGTGGTGATCGGTACAAAATACCTTTCCTTGGGCAGCATCATGGCAATGGTCCTTTATCCCTTGATCCACAACCGCATTTACACCTTTATTCATGCCGATATTCTACCCGAATATTTCGCCAACCACGGGCTTTCCACAACGATTGAAACCCTGAACGGAGCCATTGTCGATGTTCCCGACTTTGAATATACGCTCCTTCACACCCCTTCCGCAGTCATGGTAATCGTGGCAGTTTTCATGGCGCTGTTTGGCGTTATCATGCACCGTACCAACATCCGCCGCATCTGGAACGGCACCGAGAACCGCTTCTACATATCCAAAAAACAAAAGGAAAAGTACGAATCGTCTCTCAGCAAAACCGCTCCCGTCAGCCGTCACCGTCTTGACGAGCTTGACGAAGAGCTTAGTGAGAGTGAGCGCGACTAAAGGGCGTGTTTTTTGGCAGTTTTCACAAGCAAAAACTTGCCAAAAACGATATTTTTTTTGAAAATGCTATTGATTTTTGCTTTTGAATATGCTATAATCAATGGTGCTGTTTTGAAATAATTAAAACTTGATATATATGGAGGTGCAGAATCATGGCAAAATGCGAACTCTGCGGAAAGACAGTTGTTTACGGACTTAAGGTGTCTCACTCGAACCGCAAGACCAACAGAACTTGGAAACCCAACATCAGAAGAGTTAAAATCGTTTCCGGCGGTACTCACAGAACCGCTAACGTATGCTCGCGTTGCCTGCGTTCCGGCAAGGTAGAGCGCGCGTAAGGCATTTTCTTTTGCAAAACATACCGTTCCCACGGTAATTTTTCACACGAAAGTTGTCTTTTGCTCGAAAGCATATGTACAATAATCAAGCTGTGAAGGGCGGATATCATATCCGCCCTGTTTTGTTTTGCGGTGATATATCCCCAAAACAGGAAGAATCGCTTCTTTCTTTGGGATATGACCCTGTAAGGCTTCCGCCTTTTTCTCTCTTCGATGAAAGAGTGGCAACCCATCCCGATATGCTCCTGTTTCCGCTGGAGCACGGCATCCTCGCACATCGGGCGTATTACGAAGAACATACGGCTTTTTTGAAAGTCTTCCCTTTTCGTTTGTACTCAGCGATGAAGCCATCGGAAAAGACTATCCAAACGACGTGCTGTTGAACGCACTTCCCATGGGATGCACTCTGTACGGCGGAAGAACGGTATCCAAACAGCTCCTGTCGGCGTTTTCGCGCTATGTAAAAGTCAAGCAAGGCTACACGCGCTGTTCATCCTGCCTTGTGGGAGGCGGCATCATCACGCAAGACAAAACGGTTTTCAATGCTCTCAAACAAGACGGCATCGAGGCTTTGCTCATTTCCTCGGGGCATATTGCCTTACCGGGCTATGACACCGGCTTCATCGGCGGCGCATCGGTTGCGCTGTCAAAAGAGACAACCGCCTTTTTCGGAACAATTGAAGACCACCCCGACTATGAAAGAATGAGCGATTTTGCCAAAAAGCACGGTGTCAAGCTTCTTTCTCTGTCAAACGAACCGCTCACCGATTGCGGCGGCGGTTTTATCTGTACCCCAATCAACACCCTGAATGAAATGTAAAGGTAGAATCAAATTATGAAATGGACATCTGTTAACGAACTGAGAGAACAGTTCCTCACGTTCTTTGAATCCAAAGGCTGTCTGCGCCACAAGAGCTTTCCGCTCGTTCCGATCGGCGATAAGTCGATCCTTCTCATCAACGCAGGCATGACTCCTCTCAAAAAATACTTCACAGGCGAGGAAGAACCTCCCCGCCACCGCATGGCAACCTGCCAGAAGTGCATCCGCACGCCCGACATTGACCGCGTCGGCATCACAGCCCGTCACGGCACCTTCTTTGAAATGCTCGGCAACTTCTCGTTTGGCGACTATTTCAAGAGAGAAGCCATCAATTGGGCATGGGAATTCTGCACCAAAACGATTGCTCTGCCCGAAGAAAAAATCTGGGTCACCGTTTACGAAGAAGACGACGAAGCATACGACATCTGGAACAAAGAAGTGGGTCTTCCCGCAAGCCGCCTTGTGCGCCTTGGCAAAAAGGACAACTTCTGGGAACACGGCTCGGGTCCCTGCGGTCCCTGCTCCGAATTACACTTCGACCGCGGCGAAGAATACGGTTGCGGCAGTCCCGACTGTAAGCCCGGCTGTGATTGCGACCGCTACATGGAATTCTGGAACCTCGTTTTCACACAGTTTGATAACGACGGCAAGGGCAACTACACCCGCCTTGCCAGCCCCAATATTGATACCGGTATGGGTCTTGAACGCCTTGCCTGCATCATGCAGGGTGTGAACAATCTCTTTGAGGTTGACACCGTTCAGAACATCATGAAGTCAATCATCGACAAGGCAGGCATCACCTACGGCGAAAATCCGAAGAGCGACATTTCGCTCCGCGTGATCACCGACCACATCCGCGGCTCGTCCTTCATGGTATGCGACGGCGTTGTGCCTTCCAACGAAGGTCGCGGCTACGTTCTCAGAAGACTTCTCCGCCGTGCTGCCCGTCACGGCAGAATGCTCGGCATCAAGGGTCTTTTCCTTGCCGACGTTGCCGCTGTGGTAGCAAGAGAAAACTATTCCGAATATCCCGAACTGACCGAAAAGCTCGATTACATTCAAAAGGTCATCCGCATTGAAGAAGAACGCTTCAATCAAACGATCGACCAGGGCTCGGATATGCTCGCAGGCATCATCGAAAAGGCACGCAGTGAAGGCAAGACCACGCTTTCGGGTGAAGACGCTTTCCGTCTTTACGACACCTACGGCTTCCCGATCGACTTAACCCGTGAAATTGCAGCAGAAAGTGGTCTCACCCTCGACGAAGAAGGCTTTGCCGCTTTGATGGCTGAACAGAAAGCACGCGCAAGAGCCGCAAGAGCCAACATCAGCGGTTGGAGCGATGCATCCAAGAATCTCCTTGCCGATCTTCCCAAAACCGAATTTGTCGGCTATACCGAAACCGAAACCGATGCTAAAGTCGTTGCCATCGTTGCCGACGATATGCTGGTTGATACCGTAACCGAAGGCGACTTCTCGCTGATTCTCGATAAAACTCCCTTCTATGGCGAAGGCGGCGGTCAGGTTGGCGATACCGGTGTGATCACAGTTGGTGGCAACACCTTCACCGTTCTTGACACCAAAAAGTCTGACGGCGTGTATATCCACATTCTCTCTCAGGGCGATGCGCCCGTTTCGGTGGGCGATACGGTTCATGCCGCTATCGACACCGAAAGACGCAACGCCATCAAGCGTAACCACTCGGCAGCGCACCTCTTGCAGGCAGCACTCCGTAAAGTGCTTGGTAACCACGTTGAGCAGGCAGGCTCGTATGTCGATGCCGACCGCGTTCGCTTCGACTTCAAGCATTTTGCTCCCATGACAAAGGAAGAACTCGCCGCTGTGGAAGCCGAAGTCAACAGCTACATCCTCAAAGGCTCAGTTGTTGAAACCATCGAAACCGATCCCGAAACTGCCAAGAGCTACGGCGCTATGGCGCTGTTTGGCGAAAAGTACGGCAAGATCGTCCGCGTTGTTAAGATGGGAGACGATTCCTGCGAGCTTTGCGGCGGTACGCACCTTGATAACACCGCAAAAGCAGGTCTTTTCAAGATTCTCACCGAAGCCTCGGTTGCCGCAGGCGTTCGCCGTATCGAAGGCACCACAGGTCTTGGTGTTCTCACAATCCTCGGAGAAAAGGAAGATACCATCAACCAGTCCGCCAAGGAAATGAAGCTTCCCAACCCTGCCGACCTTGTGAAGCGTACCGCGCAGATCATGGCTGAGCTCAAAGATGCTCATGCCGAAATCGCCCGTCTTGAAGCGGCCATGGCAGAGGTCAAGCTCTCTTCTCTCCTTTCGTCCACCAAGAAGGTTGGCGCATACAACTTCCTCTCTGCTAAGGTAGAAGGCGTATCTGCCGATGCTGTCCGCTCGGTTTGCGACAATATGCGCGCAAACGATGCTGACTCGATCGCCATCATCGCGCTTGTGAACGACGGCAAGCTGAACTTCATCGCTTCCTGCGGCAAGAATGCCGTATCGGGCGGTATCAAAGCAGGTCAGCTTGTGAAAGAAGTCGCAATGGTTTGCGGCGGTGGCGGCGGCGGCCGTCCCGATAGCGCCATGGCAGGCGGTAAGGATATCTCAAAGGTCGATGCAGCCCTCGCCCTTGCCGAAACCATCGTGGCAAAGTAAAATAATATTAAAAGAACCCGCAGATGCGGGTTCTTTTAATACCACCGCCCGTGTCATCCTGAGCGACGCGAAGCAAAGTCGAACTGCGTAGCAGTGCCAAGCGAAGCGACGGCAGGATCTCGGGCGGTTCTGCACGCTAAACATCATAGATCCTGCGCTTCGCGCACCCTCCTTTGGTCGGGTTCGACTGCAAAAACATCCCACTGGGATGTTTTTTCCGCTCAGGATGACACAAAGAGTATCCCATTTGACAAAATACCCGCCCCGTGCTATAATAAGCCATCATCCCAAAGGAGATGCCCATGAAGATCGTATTATTCTCGCTCAACGCCACGCGCGTGCATACCAACCTTGCCATCCGCTGTCTGTCTGAAAGCTTAAAGACACACGGATTTGATGAGGTGGTGCTGATTGAGCGCACCGAAAAAGACAACCGAAACGATACGCTTGCCGCCCTTCGCCGCGAAAACGCCGACCTGTACGGCTTTTCCACCTATATCTGGAACGTCGAAGCCCACTTAAAGCTTGCTGAAAACTTAAAAAAGCTCCTTCCCACGGCCAAAGTCCTCTTCGGCGGCCCCGAAGTTTCCTACCACAATGAAGCATGGCTGGATGCACACCCCTTTATCGATCACTTGATTCGCGGCGAGGGCGAGGATGCTATCGTCACCCTCTGCCAAAGCCAAAACCCACCAAGAATCCTCGACGGCGGCGTATATCAAGGCTTTCTCACCGCACCTGTGCCCTATCACAGTGATGCCGATTATCACGGCAATATCCTCTACTACGAATCCTCGCGCGGCTGCCCCTATGCTTGCGCGTACTGCCTTTCTTCCCTGCACACAACACCGCGTGTGCGCGCCAAGAGCGCCGAGGATACTTTACGCGACCTTTCTTATTTTGAAAACTTCGGTGCGCTCCGCATCATCAAATTCGTTGACCGCACCTTTAATTTCGACAAAAAGCGTGCCATGACCATTTGGGAAGCACTCCTTTCACCCGCATACACCAAAAATTATCATTTTGAGGTGTGTGCCTCGCTCCTCGATGACGAATCCCTCGCCCTGCTGAAACGCTTCCCAAAAGGCAAAATTCAGCTTGAGATCGGCGTGCAGTCCACAAACCCCGAAGTGCTCGCCGCCATTCATCGGCGCGACGATACCAAAGAGGTGCTGAAAAACCTTGAAACACTCATGTCCTTTGGCAATATGCACATCCACGCCGACTTAATCGCGGGCTTGCCGGGAGAGGATTACGCTTCCTTTGCTCGCTCCTTTGACAACCTTTACGGCAAGTGCGATATGCTCCAGCTCGGCTTTTTGAAGCTGCTGCACGGCTCGCCTTTGATGGCAGAAAAAGAACAATACGGCTATGTCACCACCGCCGAGCCGCCTTATGAGGTGTTGGCGAATAACACCCTTTCATTTGACGAGATCAACCGCCTGCACCATATTGAGGCAGTTCTCGAGCGCTTTTCCAACAGCGGACGTTTTTCCCGTGCCATGAAGGTGTTGACCCGGGAGCGCTCTCCTTTTTCGCTCTTTGAAGCACTTGCCGATTATTTGCCAAACCCCAATCTCATCTCACAAAGAGAAGCCTATGCGGCACTTCTCTCGTTTGAAAAAGATGCTGAGCGCATCATTCCCTTAAAAAGCGCCCTCGCCCTCGATTTTCTCTTGAACGAACAAGGCCACTTGCCACCCGCGCTTGGGTTTTATCCCATCGCGCTCTCGCGTGAAGAAAAGCATTCCTTTGCCGAAAACCACCCCTATGCTTTCCTCCCCGCCACCGAATGCTACGAGATTCCCGGCATGGGCAGGATTTTTGTGGATCGGAAGAATAAAATCTTGTATCACGATTAAAAGCAAAACAACCCTGTTAGCAGGGTTGTTTTGCTTTTTTTATTTCAGATCTAACCAATCTTTTCTTTCAAGCTCAGTAATATTATATTGATTTCCGAGAGCAAAGACACTGCTCTCGGCAATTGAACTCACACTCACAAGGTTAGAACTATAATTGATTTCTTGAGAATCTTCACTCTCTATTCCCCAAATAATCCTACCATCGGGATACTCGACGATATTCGATAGCATAAAACCAAGATAAATATCCCCTTCTACTCTATTGGAGCTGTATTGAACTCTATCGTCCGATGCCACAACTCTGCATACCGCGATAATGCTCAACTGATTATAAAAACCGATTTTACCACTAAGAAAATCTTCTATCTCTCTCTGCTTAATTGTCAAGAAATAAGCACATTGGGACCGAAGAAAAGATACATCAGAAAACTCAATGTAATTGAAATTAATAATACCATCCGCGTATTTTTGATGAAAAGGACCCTTAGCATAAACACCAAACAGTTTATCCGCCTTACTAAATGAAATCGCAGCAAGAAGCCGATCATACAGCTCGCTTTCCAATGAAGTCAAGTCGACATTCTCCAATGAATTCACGTAACGAGGCATCCCGGAAAGCGTATACTCCTTGTAAGATTGCATCACAACGTATCCCGTTTTAATCGTATCCTCTTCATCAATCCACGCTTCCACTACAATGGTATCTCCGTTTGCATAGTAAATACTGCGATCAACACCAAAGTTAACATACTGTTGTACAGCCTTACTGCAGTCCACTTCATTCAAATGAATGTCACAAAGAGGGGATATTCCGCTTCCGTATACTTCTAGATTCTCGAACGGATCAATCGGAATTAACTCGCGCAAACCATACACGGTATAGATCATACTATCATCTTTGAGCTGATAACCGCTTCGTTTAAGTAAATCGGCGTCATAAGATAATTGAACCGTTATCTTTTGCCCATTTTCAAGCTTTTCTTCAGCCGATACCATATAGCGTACATTGTTCGCAATTACAGAAGGCATCGAAGTATAATACCCCATCTCCAAAGTACCGTATCCTGTTGTACCGTAAAATTCCAACCAAAATTCTGAAAAATAGTCAAAAATCACTATTTCAGATTCAATATCACTGTTTGTTTTAGTTGTTGTCAGCGGTGTCGTGTCATTTGTTTCTGAATCGCCTGATTGACATGCGGTTAAAATCATTAACACCATTGTCATAATAGCGAACAGACCCAATAGCTTTTTGCGGTTATCTTTGTTTCTCATTTGTCAGTCTTCCTCCAAGATTCCTATATGATAGTGTGCTCAACAAATAGAGCACCCTTATAGCTATTATACTCTATTTATAGACAATTGTCAATACTTGGAGTACAAATTATAATAAAAATGGAGGAGATAAAATGATATCATATGAGCCTTTTTATAGAACGCTTCAAAACAAGGGGATTTCAACATACAAATTAATCAATCAATTCGGTATAAGCAGGAGCTTGTTGGATCGATTAAAGCATAATAAGCCCATCAGTACCGTCACACTTAACGATTTGTGCACATACCTCAATTGTCGAGTTGAAGACATATTGGTATTCATCCCAGAGACACACGCAGATGAAATACATAGATAACCCCATCACCATATCTTACCAATGAAAAAAGCGTACGAAATGAAAAATTCGTACGCTTTTTTGATATTTCTTCGTCGCTTTATTCAAGCGAAATGATATATTCGTAAACTGCCTGACCGCCGTCGATCACAACAATGTCAACGTCCTCAGAAAGATTTTCGCTCAGAATGCCGTGAATCACTTCCGCATCGGCTTCGGTCACATCCTTGCCAAAGAAGATAGTAGCAAAGGAGATGTGCTCCATACCCTTCACCAAGGTTTCGATGCACTCTTCGCGTGTGTCGGCAACTGCTTTTACCTTTTCGTTTACAAGACCCATTGCCTGACCGTTACGAATATCGTAACCGTCAACGTTGGCATCACGAACAGCGTGCGTGGTGGAAATGCAGGTCACGTGACCCATCGCATCTTCCATGGTGGCGCGGTTGGTTTCGGAATCTGCCGATTCGTCAAAGGAAAGGAGTGCGGAAACACCCTGCGCTATGTTGCGGGACTGCATCACGATGATCTGCTTGTCCTGCACGAGAGACGCTGCCTGGTTGGCAACCAAGATAATGTTCTTGTTGTTCGGGAAAACATAAACCGTTTCGGCAGGTGTCTTGTTGATGGCAGTGAGAATATCCTGTGTGCTGGGGTTCATGGTCTGACCGCCAAAGATCACCTGGTCAACGCCAAGATCCTTGAAGGTGTTGGTGATACCCTCGCCCATGCAAACAGCCACAAAGCCGTAAGGCTTGACGGGAGCGGCAATCTCTTCTGCGGCGCGGATCTCTTTTTCTTCCACAACCTTGTTGGAGTGCTGGATCTTCATGTTTTCGATCTTGACAGTCGCAAGATCGCCGTGCTTGATCGCCTTTTCAAGCACCTTACCGGGGTGGTTGGTGTGGATATGCACCTTGATGATGCTTTCATCGTCCACAAACACAATGCTGTCACCAAGATCGCTGATGTAGCGATAGAATTCGGACACCTTACCCTCGCCAAGGTAAGCTTCCGACTTGTTCACAATAAATTCGGTGCAGTAAGCAAACAAAACGTCTTCGGTAGCAAACTGCGAGAAGTCCGCTTCGGTAACAGTAGCAGACGAAGTGGGGTCAGCCGCCACAATATCCTCACCCTTCAGGGATGCGAGCATACCGGCAAGAATGATCACAAAGCCGTAACCGCCTGCGTCAACCACGTGTGCCTGACGGAGCACGGGAAGAATCTCGGGCGTTCTGGCAAGCTCTTTTTCGGCAACTGCCAAAATCTTGGCAAAGAAGCCCACCACGTCGTCACCGTATTCGGAAGCAAGTGCAAGTGCTTCTTCGGAGGTGGTACGCATAACCGTAAGAATCGTACCCTCGGTGGGGTTCATCACTGCTTTGTATGCTTCCTTGGTACCAAGGTCAAGAGCTGCTGCAAAATCGTTGGCATCTGCCTCAGTCTTGTCAACAAAGCCCTTTGCCATGCCGCGGAAGAAGAGCGAGAGAATCGCGCCCGAGTTACCTCTTGCGCTTCTCAGCGTCAGATCGGCAACTTTTTTCGAATACTCGGCAAGCGTCAGATCGGTTTCGCCAATTGTGCTGACTGTGCTGACAGTCAAGGTCATATTGATGCCGGTGTCACCGTCCGGAACCGGGAAAACGTTCATGTTGTTAACGGCAACCTTGTTGTTGTCAAGATTGTTTGCCGCAGAAACAGCCATCTTATAAAAAGCAAGACCGTTGATCTTCATATCATTTATACTATTTCTTCTTTAACAGAAGAACATCCTTTCCATAATCTTATCTTGCACTTGCATAGAAGAAGAGTGCAAGCGTGCCGGGACCGGAGTGTGCGCCAATCACAGGGCCAATATCGCCGATGACGATCTTTTTGGGTGAGAACTCTTTTTCAATCATTTCGGCAAGGGATTTCGCATCGTCCATGCAGTCGGCATGGCTGATGAACACGGTGTGCTCATGAGGGTCAACAGCAAGCGCCTTCATATCCTCAAACAAGCCCTGAACAGCGGCTTTTCTGCCGCGCGCTTTGCGAAGACTGATCAGCTTGCCGTCATCACTAACGTGAAGAATCGGCTTGATGGAAAGCAGCGTACCCACAAGCGCCGTGGTGGAGGAGATTCTGCCGCCACGTTTGAGATAGACCAAGTCATCCACTGTAAAGCGATGGCACATTTTGGGTGCAAAGTCAGTTAAGAAAGCAAGAATCGAATCGATGTCCGAGCCATCTTTCTTCATCATAGCGGCATAGTACACCACAAGACCCTGACCGAGCGATGCGGCTTTGGTATCAAAGCATTCGATGCGAGCATCGGGATATCTTTCAATCACCATATCCTTCGCAATCAAAGAAGCGGCATACGTACCGGAAAGCGCAGAGGTAAAGCCGAGATACAGAATATCGTTGCCTGCGGCAACTGCTTTTTCAAAGCTTTCGGCAAACTGCTCGGCATTGGCGGCAAAGGTTTTGGTTGCTTTGCCTTCGCGCATACCGTCATAAAACGCCTTGATGCCTTCTAAGTTTTTTGTATCAACAGGCTCGCCTTCAAGCTCAGCGCCAAGAAAAACGAGTTCAACACCGTATTCCGCCGCCATAGCGAGTGAAAGGTCACTGCCCGAATCGGTAATCAAAACAAAAGGTTTCATCCTTTATTCTCCTTTTTCTTCGTCAGAAGCCTCAGCAGCTGCCACTTCTCCGCCGAAAACAGCATTCAACGCCATCATAACCTTAAAGAAAGCGTTGAGCTCTTCCACTGTGATTTCGTCTTTGATATCACGGATCGCGGAGCAGATCAAAAGGGTCACACGGCGCAGGCAAGCTCTGCCGCGGGGTGTGAGTACGATCTTTCTGCGGTAATTTTTGGTTTCGGGTTCAAGATACACCACGTGGCCGGCTTCAATCAGTTCCACGACAACACGGGAGATCAACGCCTTGTCCACTTCGCAAGCGGTAGCAATTTCGGTAACGGTCATACCGTCGGCACGGCGGCTGAGCTGGAACAACGTCAGCGCGTGGATGCCGCGCATACCAAGCGAGGACAGCTTGCTGTTTTCATATTTCTGCAGATTTTTGGAAAGGTTTTCAATGTGAATACGGAATTGTGCGTAACGGTCAATTAACATGGTATTCTTCCTTTCAATACAAATTTAGTTGTTGACTCATCAACATTACAAACACAGTATAGCACATTGTTGTTGATTTGTCAACATGTTTTTAATAATATTTTTAAAAAATCAAAAAATTCTAAAAACAATCAAAAAAGCACCGTCTTTTCCGAAGATAAAACGGTGCTGTTTCATTATTGGGTAATATTGTCGTTCGTGCAATAAATGGTGTATTCGCTCATGTTTAGCTTCCACGAATCGATCTTGTTAACCGACTCCCATTCGGTCGTCGTGCCGCCAAACGTAATGCTCTTAAGATTCTTACAGTTGGAAAAGGCAAATGCGCCAATACTCTTCACACTGCTCGGAATCGTCACGCTCGCAAGGTTGCTGCAATATGCGAAGGTATTCTCAACAATACTCGTTACACCTTTCGGAATTACAATACCGGTCAGATTCTCGCAAGCGAAGAAAGCCCCACTGCCAATGCTCGTTACACTGTTGGGAATCACAACGCTCACAAGACCGGTACAGTTCATAAATACTTCACTGCCAATGCTGGTTACGCTGTCGGGAATCGTCACGTTGGCAAGACTTATGCAAGAGTAGAACGCATAGTCATCAATACTCGTCACGCCTTTACCGATCGTAACCTCTGACAGTTTTGTGCAGAAATAGAAAGCGGAATTGCCAATGCTCGTTACGCTATCGGGAATTTTGATGCTCGTAAGGCTTGTGCAATGGGAGAAGGTAGTATTTTCAATCCTTGTCACACGGTTGGGAATCACAATACAGACAAGGCTTGTGCAACCGTAGAAAGCCTCCTCACCAATTCTTGTTACACTGTCAGGGAGTGTAATATCAGCAAGGCTTGTGCAATTTCTGAAAGCAGACATACCAATCTCTGTCACACCATCGGGAATTTTCACGCTCGTCAGGTTCATGCAATTATAGAATGTTGTATCGTTGATACTTGTCACACCATCAGGAATCACAATGCTTGCAAGGTTTGTGCAACTATCAAATGCAGACCCACCAATACTTGTCACACTGTTCGGAATCGTAATGCCTGTAAGGCTTGTACAGCCGAGGAAAGCAGCATTGCCAATGCTCGTCACGCTGCTCGGAATCGTGATGCTCGCAAGACTTGTGCAAGAGGAAAACGTGCCGTTTTCGATACGTGTCACGCTATCGGGAATCACAACAGTGGAAAGTTTTGTGCAAGCACCAAACGCAGATACACCAATGCTCGTCACACTGCTCGGAATCGTAATGCTCTCAAGGCTGTGGCAACCGTAGAACGCTTCATCGCCAATGCTCGTCACTCCGTCGGGAATGACAACCTTCTTAAGGCCGGAGCTGCCATAGCAAATATAGCTCGGCACACAAGTACCGCCGAAAACAACCGTTTCAAGTGAAGGAATGCCAAGCAAGCTGATATTACCCGGTGAATAGTCGCCGTTGTAATAAACGGTTTTGAGATTATTGGCTTTGTAAAAGATCATACCGCCAAAGGTCTTAACGTTTTGGGGAATGGTAATCTCTGTAAGCCCCGTGCAACCCGAAAAGGCACCGCCGCCAATCTCGGTCACAGAATCGGGAATACTGATAAAGGTGATATTTTTGCAATCGGCAAAGGCGTCCTTTCCAATTTTCACAACCTCATACCCGTTCACGAACCGACCGATATAAACCTCAGTATCGGTACAACTGCCAATGCCTGCCACCACACAAGTTTTCTTGTCTGCATTCACGTGATACAAAAGACCCTGCGATCCTGTTGCGTAAAGAATCTCTTCTTTGAGTCTTGTGCCACATACCGTACAGGTGCGGTATTTCAATCCGTCATCCTTTACCGTGGGAGCAGGATCGGTGATCCATTCGCTTTCGGTATGGCCGGCGGGAACACTTTTTTGTTTCACGAGAACTGTATTACATACCGAGCAATGTTTGCCTTCGGTGAGTCCCGTTTCGGTACAAGTGGGAGCAACTGCCGCATCAATCACTTGGGTATGTCCTATCACAGCCAAATCTTGCGTCTCGGTTTCGCCGCAGGTGCAAGCACGCACAGCTTCACCCTTTTCGGTACAGGTGGCTTCTTTTACGGTTGTCCACTCACCAAAGCTATGCACATGAGGCGGTTCGGTAGTAGCCGGCGCTTGCGTGGTCGCAGGTGTTTGCGTGGTAACCGGTGCTTGGGTGGTTGCCGGTGCTTCAGTAACCGCGGGAGTCTTTGTGGTACTATCTGTCGTATCGTTTGTTTGGGTAGGCGCTTCTCCAGCACACGCGGTGAAAAACAGCGCACAAACAAACAAAACCAAACAAACAAGCAAAATCTTTTTCATATTTCATTTCTCCTTGCCAAGTTTTTATCAATCAATCGCACATACAGTCAGATGGGTGCAACCTTTCCAACAATTCGCACACTCATTATATCATATCTTTCTTTGCTTGTAAAGAGACAATCCAACGATTGACAAAAAACAGGTCATCAGGAAACCCCTTTGACCTGTCATTTCCTATCAATTTTCTTTTTTGGTGGAAAGCATCTGGCGCTGTGCCATAACGAGTTCGTAATAGATACCCTTCTTTGCCATGAGTTCCTCGTGTGTGCCTTCCTCGGCAATCGTGCCTTCGGCAAGGACGATTAGGCGGGTGGCATTACGAAGCGTGGAAAGACGGTGGGCAATGGCAAGCGTGGTGCGGTTTTTAATGAGAATGGCAAGCGCATCTTGAATCTGCTTTTCAGTCTCGGTGTCAAGCGCACTTGTCGCTTCGTCAAGAATCAGAATGCGCGGGTCATGCAAAAGCGCACGCGCAATCGTCACGCGCTGTCTTTCACCGCCCGAAAGGGTGTAGCCCCTCTCACCGACCTTGGTGTTGTAGCCGTCGGGCAGCTTGACAATGAACTGATGCGCGCCGGCAAGCTTGGCGGCAGCAATGATCTCTTCCTTGGTTGCCGTGGGCTTGGCATACGCAATGTTATCGTAGATCGAGCCCGAGAACAGGAAGGTTTCCTGCAGCACCGCACCGATCTGCGAGCGCAAGCTTTCTTGCGAATAATCCTTGATGTTGATGCCGTCGATCAGCACCTCGCCCTCGTCCACGTCATACATACGCATCACAAGGTTAATGAGAGTGGATTTACCCACACCCGATTTACCCACAATACCGATCATTTCACCCGGTTTGACGGTCAGATTGATGTTTTTGAGCACCGCATTGCGCTCGTCATAGTCAAACGCCACGTTACGAAGCTCAATTGTACCCTCGATCGGACGGGAGATGGCGTTATCAACGTCCGCCACGTCCACCTTTTCATCGAGTAGTTCAAACACCTTTGAAGCGGAGTTGATCATATTGGTAAAGCTGCGAAGCAGACGGGCGAAGAACTGAAGCGGACCGTAGATCAAACTCACATAGGAGGTAAACATGGAAATCTCGCCCAGCGTCATGCCGTATTGTAAGCACATATAGCCGGTGTAGAAGATCAAAAGAATTTCGCCAAGACCCATCATAAAGGTGATCAGTGGCGAGAAAACGGCAAAGAACTTTTCGTTTCGAATCTGTACTTCGCACTCGTCATGTGCAAGCTTGTCAAAACGCTCGTTCTCTCTTTCTTCGGTACCGAAAGCTTTCACCACGCGAATACCCGAGAAAATATCGTGAAGGAAGGTCTCCACACGCGAAGAGCGCTCCCATTGGCTGCGATACACACGGCGCACACGCTTATGGAAGTACATATTCAAGAAGAAAACCACCGGCATCGGTCCGAGAATCATCAGAGCAAGCTTCCAATCGTAAACGAAAAGAACCGTGCCAACACCGATGAACATCAAAATCTGCTCCACAAGGCTTGCAAACTGGTTGGTCAAAAACTGTTGGATCACCGACGTATCGTTGTTAATGCGGTGCATCAAGTTGCCTGCGGTATGTCTTGACACGTTCGAAACCGAAAGCTTTTCCACCTTTTGGAACACCGTATCGCGCAGGCGGATGATCACACCGTTGGATGCGGTAATGAGAATGCGGCTGCGGATGATCGAAACCGCACGCGAAAGCAGATTCACGGCGAGGATCGAAAGGATCACCACAATAAAGCCTGTTAGCGCATCATTCTTCGGCTCAATATATTCGTCAACCAAAGTACGGTTGAAGCGAGGCGCCAACAAATTGATGGCAGTTACCGCAAAGAAGAGGAACATCGAGAAAAGGATCAGCCAACGGCTTCCCTCCATCACGCCCCAAAGCTGCTTGAAGACGCGTTTCTTCGAACGGCAATGCGCACAAACCGGACCCTGCGCGCCAGACAGTGGCCTTCCGCACTTGATGCAAGTCGCAGAGCGCTCATCACTCTTTCTTTCGATTTCTTCCTTGCCGTCAAGAAGATCGGCAAAGCGCTTGGCAAGCAGATAGTAATTCGTTTTCGACTTCATGCGTGAAGTGAAGAGGATCGACTTTGCTGCCATGATCGAAACCGAGCCTTCGGTGATCTCGCAAATAAGTCTTTCTCCCTCGGTGAGCAAAACTTCGCGAATCTTCACACCGTTTTGCCAAAGCGAAACGCGATCGCGCCAAATCAGCGCAACACCGTCGCAAAGGGCAAGCCCTTCGTTGGGTATTTGCTGTTTTTCTTTTTTGTTTTTCTTTTTGTTTTGACTCACATACCATTCGGGCGGCGTCACGCGCTCACGCGAAAGGTCAAAGGAAGCAAGCAGATCGGGGGCTTCTTCCCCGTCAAACCAACCGTCCTTTTTCAGTTTGTCAAACAAACTTTTTTCTTTTTCGGTCATAACCCTGCCCTCGATTACAGATAGATCTCAATCTTGCGGTAAGAAGCTTTGTCGAGCTTGCCGGCATCAACGATTTCGTAGCGTGAGCCGTCAACGTCGGTGATGATCACTCTGCCGCTTTCAAAAGAATGCACCGAGCGGAAGGTATCGCGCACCGAAAAGGTGATCTTGCCGATGTCAGTCTCCACATCCCAATTGGAAAAGCCGTATTTTTCTTTCATGCTGAGAATCTTTGTGATCTTGGGTGTGAAGTACACACGGCAAAGCTCGTCGCGCAAAAGCGCTTCGCTCTCGCCAAAGAGCGTCACATCACGAATCACGCCGATCTCTTCGTTTCCGGATGTCAGCACCGAAATGTCGCGCCACAGTTCTTCAAACGGGAACAGACGGCGCAGTTTGATGATGCCGTGATCTTTTTCTTCCCCGTCGATGTTGGTCTTGAGCGCCAGAAAATCGCCTGTTTTATAAAAGGTAGCGTTTTCGGGTGTCAGATATACGATCTTAATGATATTTTCAAACATATTGTTCATAACAGTCTCCCCCTTATTCGGTTACGCCTACGTTTTTCAGAGCATCCAGCTGCAGTTTGTACAGCTTGTAATACTCGCCCTTCTTGGCAATCAGCTCGGCGTGCGTGCCCACCTCAGTCACCTTACCGCCATTCACCACAATCAGCGAATCGGCATTTTTGAGAGTGGAAAGACGGTGCGCGATCATAATCGTGGTTCTGCCCTTCGAGAGCGAATCGAGCGTATTCTGAATACGGCGCTCGGTCTGGGTATCCATCGCGGCTGTGGCTTCGTCAAGAATCAAGATCTTGGGCTTGCGAAGCAGAGCGCGCGCAATCGAAACGCGCTGCTTTTCACCGCCCGAAAGGTCTTTGTGACCAAAGCCCACCATGGTATCGTAGGCATCGGGAAGCTTCACAATAAAGTCATGCGCGCCTGCCGCTTTGGCAGCTTCTATGACTTCCTCGCGCGTGGCTTCGTTATTGGCATAACGGATATTATCGTAGATCGTGCCCACAAAAAGGTAGGTTTCCTGCGATACAATGGCAATGCTTTTGCGCAGATCCTCAAAAGCAATATCCTTCACATTCACGCCGTCCACCGTGATCGAACCCTCGTCTACATCGTAAAGACGGATCAAAAGGTTTGCCAGCGTGGATTTACCCGAGCCTGTGTGACCCACAATGCCAAGCGTTTTGCCCGCTTCCACTTTGAAGGAAACTTTATCGATGATCTTGCGGCTCTTCGTGTAAGAGAATTCCACATTGTCAAACACAATGTCGCCCTGCACCTCATCAAAATGCACGGGGTTGTCGCTTTCTTTCACATCGGTGTCGGCATCCATGATCTCAAACAGACGGTTCATGGAGTTTAAGGCATCCGAGCCCCATTCCACCTGATCGACGAAGGAATACAAGGGATCATATACCATACCTACATAGGAGAGGAAAAGGGTAAGCAGACCATAGGTCATGGGCGGTACGCCAAAGCCCTTGATGACCATCCAACCGCCAAAGCCCCATACCATAATGATACCGAGGTAAACGACGGTATGGACAAGCGGATAGGCAGTGGTACCGAACTTGGAGCGCTTCATTTCCGCATTGGCAAGACCCCGGGAAGCGCGCGAAAAACGCTCCGCCTCGCTCTTTTCACGCGAGAAGGTCTTCACCACGCGAATACCGGTGAGAAGGTCAGAGAGCAGCGAGTTCATCGAGCTCGACTTGATATAGCGTCTGTGATTCAACTTGCGACTCTTGCTGAAAAGTTTGCCGATCAAAAACAGCACAAGCGGCGTGAGGCCGAGTGCAAGCAGCGTGAGAAGCGGATTGAACACAAGCATCATCACTGTCACAACCACAAGCTGCAAAATGTTGATCGTGAAATACGGCAAGCCGTCGGTAAAGAACCAATAGATGCGGTTAGCGTCGTGATAGATCTGGTTCATCAGACTTCCCGTGGTGCGGGAGGAAAAATAACTCATGGAAAGACGCTCGATCGCACCGAAGATCACCTTTTTGATATCGTACACGATCTTGGCGGCGATAATCGAGGTCACGAAGCTGTGGATCATCGTAACAAATACGCGAAGCACGCGCATGAATACGATGACCAAAAAGATCATGACAAGCCCACGCATACTATGGTGAGCACCGGTAGGATCAAGCACCTCGTCGTAAAGGAACTTGGAGCCATACAAAGGCGCAATCACCGAAATGGCGGAAAGGAGAAGCATCGACGCCACAATGGCGATCATATAGAAGCGATACCGCAGGAAAAATCCTGCCATACGCTTGATGACTTTACCCTTTTCCATGCAGTTCGGGCAGAATTTTCGCTCCTTGTCGGGATAACGTCTGCCGCATTTTGGGCAAAAACGAGAATCAAAATCAGTGTCAATCTCGTTTTCTTTTTCGTTTTTCAGTTTTTCAAAGCTTGCCGAAAGGCGATAAAGATCGTCCTTGGCAAAAAAGGTCGCATAGGTCAAAAGCTGACGCTCGCCGTCAACCACCGCATAAAAACGGCAGGTCGAAAGAAGCTCGTCCACCGCAAGGCTTTCAATTTCCTTGATCGCATAACGGCTAACGGTGGCTTCCGCACTTTCGCCTTCCACCACAAAGAGCGTGTCTTTGGTCAGCAAAATACTGCCTTTGACAAACTTGCCTTCGTGATTCATATCGATAACAACGCGGCCGTAAAGACCCTTGCCGTTTTCAATTCCTTCTTCTAAAAGCAAGCGGCGTTCCGCTTCGCTGTATTGGTTATGTATGGCAATCATCCCCTTATTTTTTCCATATCAACTCATTGTACATTGTAGCACACCCCTCCCCCAAAGTCAACAAAATATAGTCTAAAAAAGCCTTGTTTTATCGGAAAAAAGGACTATTCTCCGGAAAGAAAAAGAACACCCCAAATGGGATGTTCTTAAAGATTAGTAAGAGAAAAATTACAACTTGGAATAACCAAAACTATTCACAAGTGCGTCAATTTTTTTGCCTTCTCTGCAGAGCGGACAGTCGTGCGAGGGGTAGCTGGCGTAGCCGTCAAGGTCTTCGGTGTCAAATACCGCGCGCACAGGATAGCCCGCGCAGGTCTTTTCGGTGGCAAAGATTGCCGAAATGCCCGCCACGTGACCGCCGTAATACTTCACCGCCTCCACAGCCGCCTTTGCCGTGTAGCCTGTGGTAACCGATGCCGCCAAAATCAATACGTGCTTACCCTTGATCATTGGCACAATGTTGTCGCGGAAGAACAGCTGACTGCCCACCGTATGCTCAGGCGTGATAACATAGATCGTTTGGTGCGCGTTCATTGAAACATAGCCGCCCTGCGTAAGCTCTCTGGCAAGGCAAGCGCCGATCACTTCGGTGCCGTCAAGACACAGAATGGTATCCACCACCGTGGTGATGGAATAATAGGAGGCAAGCTCCTTGGCAACCGCCGTTGCCTCGGAAAGACGAGTTTTCTGCATGGTCACGTCAATGTAATAGTTGATATGGCTGTGGCTGGTGGCAAAATGACCCGAAGCCACACGAAGGAAAAGATTCTGCTGTTTGGTACGAATTTTGTAGCTGTTTTCAGTTGGCATAGTAGAACCCCTTTTCTTTTATTGTAGCATAAAATGATGGAGTTGTCAAGGAAAAATTCTCACTCCCACTTACCGCAGATCAAAGGAAAAAATCCGAACAGTCGTATCGTCTTCTCCCCAGGTTGTCATCGGAATAAAGGAAATCGAGCGATATAATTGATCTTGCACGTTACAGTTAACGCATCCCAACAGATTACAGTCGGTTTCTGCCAGCGTGACTTCTCTTCCACTTTCTGTGACAGCGGTAAGCTGATAGCCTTTCACAAGCGTCTTTGGCATACAAGTCGTGACACTGTTGATCGTTCGGTTGGTGCGCATTGACCGTTGTCTGTCAATTTTATCACCCGGTAACGTAGCCCTGTCAAGATCCGTATCGAACTGAAGATGGATGTTAGAAAGCTTCATAGGCGTATCAAACGTATAGGTGACGGCTTTGCCAAGCGCGAGCGTTACGCGAAAATCTTCTGTACCGTAGGTGTGATTGTTTCGGTCAATACCGTTTCGCAATCCCTCCAAAATATCCTGTGACACACCGTCGCAGTGCAGCTTAGCATTTTGACAAACATCGGCAATATCCCGCTTAAAATGCGGCAGAAAACAACCGTTTTCCATCAATCTTTGCTGCAAAAGATGAAGCTTTTCTTCATAAACGCCCGAGGGAGAAAGAGCAAATTCTCGGGCTATATTCGCCGCTGTTCCCACTGCTTCACCGAGCAGTGCGCAAGTTGCCATCACACGGGTACTGCTCATAGCCGCGTGCGTCACCGAGATATTACGGCCTGCAAAAAACAGATTGGAAATGTTCACCGAATACAAAACACGGTATGGAATTCCGTAAGGCGAAGGGGTTTTCCCCCATACGTTGGGGTTACCGGCATGGTAGAATCCGTCGGGATGGTGGTCATCAAGCCCCCATCCGCCGTATGCCACGGTATCCGGAAATAATCCGCCCGCCAGCACATCGTTCTGCGTCATGATGTACGGACCCACCATTCTGCGGGATTCCCTTTTGCCGGGTAGAAAACCCATCCAGTCAAGCTCCCAATCATCCGCATCCGGTATATTTCCGCTGTTTTTGATATAGTTCACCATACCGTAGGCAAGCGCCAAAAGCTCGTCGCGGATCTCCTCGGTATCATGAATCGTATCCCGATTGCCGCCAAGCTCCAAATACCAAAAATTCTCTGATGTCTTTTCCAAATGGGGCTTTCGAAATTTGAGAACATCCTCCGGCAGCTCGAGCGCCCAATCGGGCGGGATAAATTTGGAAGGGCGGTCTGTTTTCCTGAGCTGAATCAAACAGCTCATGCCCATCGTTTGGCAGTCTTCGGTCACTTGCGAGGTCTTTTCGCCAAATTCCGATGCCGCTTCGCGACCCAGCCGATACTCTGCACCGGTAAGAGGTGCTAAAACACTGTCACCCGAACAGTCGGCAAAATTGTCGGCATACACCGTGTGCCATCGCTGTGTGGTCGTCTGCCAGCCTGTTACCGAGAGGATCTTGTTATCTTGCATTTTGGCATCACACACAGAACAGTTCAAAAGCAGTGTGATATTTTTCTCGTTCTTTACCTTTTCGTAAAGGATGCTGTCCCAAATGGAATAGTTTTTATCGGGATTGCGCCAAAGTGAAGCGAGTTCAATCTCTTCAATCACACCGGTTTCACGGTTGTTGCTACCGCCTGCTCCCGAAATCCACATACGAACCTCCGAGGATGCGTTTCCTCCGAGCATAGGCCTGTCCTGCACCAATACGACTTGACTGCCGCCCCTTGCCGCGGCAATGGCAGCGCACATACCGGAAAGTCCGCCTCCTACCACACAAAAGTGAGCATGATGGATAATTGTTTGAAATGCCATACGATCGTCCTTTCAAGGGATTCATTGTAAACAGTATATAATATATAAAAACAGAATGTCAATATTATATTTGAAATAACTATAGAAGAAAGCGCAAAAAAATGAGAACACCCTGCTCTGCGGCTTTTTTGGATTCTTCATCGTACGGTCTTCTGCCCAAAACAAAAAACCACCCTGATGGGTGGTTTTCGTTTTTGACTAATGACTGTAATTTTGATACAAAAATTATTGTCCGTGGCAACCTTGGCATGAACTGTCAGGCTCTTTACAATGGTAATTACAATAATCTTCTAAAATTCGAGTTGCATATTTTGATGCTTGGATTTCAAGTGAGCGATCACCTTTTTTGTTATCGTCTAAAAAGTACCACTGAAAATAATGTGTTAGCTCGTGCGAGAGCGAATGATAAACGGAAAACAAATCCATATTTGCAGGTATGTATATCTGCGGATAAATGCGCCCGGCGCTTTCCTCATTAGAGTAAAAGATGCCGTAG
>JAFXJX010000035.1 GCA_017532025.1 Clostridia bacterium
CTTAGTGGAAAGGTCCACATGGATCTCGGTCGAGCTGATCGAAGTGATAACACCCGTTACAATATCCCCTGTATTTAAAGTTTTAAGAGAGCCTTCAAGCAATTCTGCGAAACTATCTTCTCTGATTTCGTTGATTTCGCTCATTTTTTGTTTTACCTCCTCAATTATATACCTCGGTGTCGATGCACCTGCGGTTATTCCGATATGATGATAGTGTGAAAACAGTTCTGTTTGAATCTCGCTTGCACTTTCAAAAAGATAGGTGCTCGGCAAAACCCGTTTGACTGTTTCGTAAAGACTTTTGGTGTTGGCGCTTTCGGCACCGCCCACCACAATCATGCAGTCAACTTCCGACGCCAATTTGATGGCTTCCGCTTGCCTGTTTTCAGTCACACTGCATATTGTATCATAAATTTTCGCGTTTGTATAGACCTTTTTAAAAAATAATTCAACTTTTTTCCACTCAGAAAGCCGTTGCGTGGTCTGTGCCACAAGAACAACCGCCTCATCCTTGCCGCGTTGGCTGTTTTTTTGCCAAGCTTCAGCTTCTTCGGGAGAGGAAAGCACGCACGCATCCCCCACAGCACAGCTCACAATTCCCTTCACTTCAGGATGCTCTTTGTCACCAAACACAAGAAGCGGAACATCTTTCGCCGTTTCCTCGCGGGCGATGCGGTGGATTTTTTCCACAAAGGGGCAGGTCATGTCGTGCAGATGAAAAAAAGGATTTTCTTTTTCGTAAGCGAGCAGCTTGTCTTGCAAATGCTTTTCCATGCCGTGTGCGCGAATCACAAGATGTACCGCTTGTCCATCGGCAGCACTTTGCGCCACCGCATCCAACATGGCTTCATTTGCCACCAAAACACCGCGACGGGCAAAATCCTCCATCACGTGCGGATTGTGAATCAGATTGCCAAAGGTATAAACACGGTCAGCTTCTTCCTTTTTGGCCAGAAGCGAGTCGAGAAAATCCACCGCGCGGCGAACACCGAAGCAAAAGCCGGCAAGAGAGGCAACTGTAACCTTCATCAAAGCGCCAACTTTTTCGAAATGATGGCAAGTGCGGCATCCACAGTGCCTTCAAGGGTAAGCTCGGAGTTGTCAAGATGCACCGCATCTTCTGCGGGCACAAGGGGCGCCACCGCACGGGAAGAGTCATTCTTGTCCCTCTCAATCATGTCGGCAAGCACATCTTCGTAAGAAGCTTCCATTCCCTTTTCCAAAAGCTCCTTCACACGGCGGCGCGCTCTGGTTTCAAAAGAAGAAACGAGAAAAATCTTCACGTCAGCATTCGGCAGAATCACCGTACCGATGTCACGGCCGTCCATGATCACATTCTGCGTTGCCGCAATGTTTCTCTGGGTATCGAGCAAGAAAGCGCGCACAGCGGGAATAGCGGAAACAGCCGATGCGTACATCGAAATCTGCGGAGTGCGGATTCTGTCGCCCACGTTTTCACCGTTGAGAAGCACAACCTGACTGCCGTTATGATACTCGAGCGCAAGGGTGATCTTCGGAAGCGACGCCACCACGGCGTCAGCGTCTTTGGGATCAATCCCGTTCATTTCCATATACAATCCGATCGAGCGATAAAGCGCACCGGTATCCACATAGATAAAGCCGAGCTTTGCGGCAAGAATCTTGGCAAGGGTGCTTTTGCCCGCACCGGAGGGGCCGTCAATTGCAATCTGATACATATTCATTTTCCTTTCAAACTATACTCATATAAATAGGATGGTTTTAACAGCCGAAAACCGCGCTTTCCGCCGCAAGACGCGCCGTGGAAAAGGCAATCTGCAGATTAAATCCGCCCGTGTAAGCATCCACATCGATCACCTCGCCCGCAAAATAAAGCCCCGCATGCGCTTTCGACTCCATGGTTTTGGGGTTGATCTCTCGCACGTCAATGCCGCCTGCCGTCACGATGGCTTCGTCAATCGGACGGGTACGCTTGACTGTTACGCGAAAATCCTTGAGAAGCGATGCCACACGGCGGCGTTCTTCCTTGGTGATCTCGTTCACTTTTTTCACAGGAGAAATGCCGGACAGCTTCACAAACACGTCGATCATCTTTTTGGGAAGAAGATCGCCGAGAGAATTATCAAAATTGCGGTTTCCGTATTTGGCAAAATCCGAAAGCAAGCGCTTGTCAAGCGTTGCTTCGTCAAGTGCAGGCTTCAAATCGATCGATACAGTATAGCGCTTTTTGCCGATATCCGCAAGATGCGCCGACATCGAAAGCACCGTCGGCCCCGAAATACCGAAATGAGTAAAGAGAAGCTCGCCGAAATCGTCGTACACAACCTTGCCGTTCTCGTCAGACGCCTTCACCCCCACGTTGCGAAGCGCAAGTCCCTGCATCGCGCGGCAATACCACTCTTCGCATTCAAGCGGCACAAGCGAGCCGTGAAGCGGTGTGACGGCAATCCCAAGGCGCTTTGCAAATTCGTATCCATCCCCGGTCGAGCCTGTCAAAGGATAGCTTTTGCCGCCGGTTGCCACAATCACGCGGTCAAACGGCACTTTTCTTTCACTCGTCAGAACCGAGATCCTTTCCCCCTCGTGCAGAATATCCTGCACGCGCGCGTTTACCACACGCACGCCATGATCGGCAATATAGCCGCGAAGCGCCATCACGATATCAGCACTCTTGTCTGACGCGGGAAACACACGGTTGCCGCGCTCCACTTTGAGAGGTACACCGCAAGCTTCGAAAAACGCCATCGAATCCTCGGGCGAAAAGCGGCTGAGCGCGGTGTACATAAACCGCGGATTGTGCATCACATTGTTGATAAAGGTAGGAATATCACAGGCATTTGCCACGTTGCAACGCCCTTTGCCGGTAATCAGAAGCTTTTTGCCCGTGGTGCGATTTCGCTCATACAAGGTGACATCCGCGCCAAGCTCGGCAGCTCTGCCCGCCGCCATAAGACCTGCCGCTCCGCCGCCAACCACAGCAATACGCAGTCTTTCCATTGCCGAATCCTCCTATACAAACAAACTCACTAACAGTATATTATAAATGGAAAACAAGCTTTTGTCAAGAGCAAACCGAATTGCTTTTTTCGGTAAAACTTTTCAGGGAAAGCTTTTCAAAATCGCCTTTTTGTGCTATAATAAAAATATCGCATAGCCCTCTTTTGTTTTCCATATACTAAGGAAAAACGAAAGGAGCTTGGCGTATGTCCTGCCAAAATCCAACCTACCGCTTTTTGCGCATTTCTCTTTTGGTTCTGTTTGGCGGACTGTTTGCCATTCTTCTTTTTTATCTTTTCCTCGATCTGCTTCTCCCTTTTACGGCGGCATTTGTTTCGGCAGTCCTTCTTTCCCCCTTATCGCGCCGCATCGGCAAGCGTACGCGAATGTCACTGCGTGTTTTGCGTCTGTTTTTGCTGTTTCTGCTGATGGCGCTCCTTTCTTTTCTGTTGGTTCTCGGTACGGTCAAACTGCTCGATGAAGCAGGCGCTTTCTTTTCCTCACTGTACAGCCGCCTCGAAACACTCATTGAAAAGGTCTTTGTTTTTTTAGAAAAACTGCGAACGAAATCTCAGCATATCTCTCCCACCGCAGAAACAATCGCATCGGCAATCGGCGACGCAATAAAAAACGCCATGAGCGATCTTTCAGCAAAATCCGCCTCTCTCGCCGCGCATTTTGCGGCAAAATTGCCTGCGATGCTCTTTTCGCTTCTGATTTTTTTGCTCGCTCTTTTTTATTTTTCCTTCGACTACGAAGTCATTGTCTCTTACCTGTACTCTCTCTTTCCGCCAAAGTACCGCCCCAGGATCGAAAAAGCAAAGCAACGCGTTTTTGCAACCGGAAAGCGCTTCTTTCGCGCCTATGGGTTGCTTTTCGCCATAACCTTTGCCGAATTGTACCTTTCCTTTCTCTTTTTGAGGGTCGATCACGCCTTTTTGATCTCACTGATCGCCGCAACGCTTGATATTCTCCCCGCCGTCGGTGTGGGTGTGATCCTTGTGCCTTGGGCGATCCTGCTCTTCATCGCAGGAAACACTTCCCGTGCGATTGCCATTCTCGCCATCACGCTTGCCGTCACGCTCATCCGTCAGGTGGCAGAGCCGCACATCTTCGGCAAGCAATTCGGCATTCACCCACTTGCCTCGCTGATTGCTCTGTACGTTGGTCTTCGTCTTGTCGGCATTCTCGGCATTCTTCTTTCCCCTTTTCTTGCCCTCGCCGTTTCTGAGGCTTTGAGCATTTACCGTCGCAAAATCAACCCAAAGACAGGATGTGAAACTGAATGAAAACCAAATTGCTCCTTCTTCTCGCCGTCGTTCTTTTGCTGTCTTCCTGCACAAGGACAGAATCAATCATTTCGGTTGCCGAGGAAACCGTGGCGCACCCCAATACAGACAAAGCCAAAGCGGTCCTGTATGTCAGCATCAATGCCAAGAGGATACACTATCACTCCGATTGCCGCGATCTCAATAGAACGCTTGAAAAAAACGTCATCATAATTACCGATACCGATGCCAACCGAGAAGCTCTCATCAACATGGAATATCTCCCCTGTGACAACTGTATTTTTCCCGATTATGTAACCAAAAAAAATTAAAAACAAGAAATATTTCATTCCAAATGGCATTGACAAAGAGTTTTTCCCGTGTTACAATAATGTGAAATAAAATTCAGGAGGTAACATATCAATGCGTATGAAAATCGTTTCCGATTCGTCATCCGATATGCTTTCCATGGAAGGTGTGGCGTTTGCTTCTGCGCCTTTGAAAATCATCACAACAGAGAAAGAATACGTCGATAACGAAACACTCAATGTCAAGGAAATGGTTGAGGATCTCCTTACCTACAAAGGTCGCTCCTCCACCTCCTGCCCCAATACCGCCGATTGGATTGCAGCATTCGGTGATGCTGAGCGTGTGTTCTGCATCACCATCACAGGCACGCTTTCGGGTAGCTACAACGCCGCCTGCGCCGCCAAAGACACTTACGAGGCTACATATCCCAATCGCAAGGTGTTTGTCATCAATTCCCTCTCCACCGGACCCGAGATCGTTTTGATCATAGAAAATCTTGCCGACTTGATTGCCGCAGGGCTTGACTATGAAACCATCTGCGAAAAGATTACTCAGTATAAAAAGCAAACCCACCTGCTCTTTATGCTTGAATCGATGAAAAATCTTGCCAACAACGGCAGAGTCAGCCCGCTGGTTGCCAAAATGGCAGGGATTCTCGGCATCCGCGTGATCGGCAAGGCAAGCGAAAAAGGCGATCTTCAGCAGCTTGACAAGGTGCGCGGACAGCAAAAGTCAATCGAAAAGCTCGTTCAGCACATCGAAGCCATCGGCTTCACCAAAGGAAAGATCCGCATCGCCCACTGCTTCAACGAAGAAGCCGCGCGTGAGCTGCAAAAACGCTTGATGGAAAAATTCGTAGAAGCCAAGATTCAGATCAACCGTTGCCGCGGTCTTTGCAGCTTCTACGCCGAAAAGGGCGGCATGCTCGTCGGCTTTGAGACCATGTAACCAAACAGAATAAACCAAAAAGGAGTTTCGCATCAGCGAAACTCCTTTTCATTTGGTTACATTATTCAAAGTCAACAACCTGATTTGTGGCATCTGAAACAGCCGCCGCTTCCATCAAACGGAGCACACGGGCAATTTGCTCATGCTTCACGATCAGATCAGCCTTGCCGTCGATCACATCCACCACGTTGCGATAAAAATCGTGAACGTCGGAGGATGCAAGAGGCAAGTTGTAGGTAATGAGATTGTCATTGCTTCTCGGTGCCATCGTTTTGGTAAGACCTGCGGCAGTCACAACCGGAATGACGTTCTCTTCGTTCTTTTCCTTGCACTTGGTGATCTTTGCGCCGCTTGAGAAGGTTTCAAAGAGCGCTGTGCCGTCGTCGGCAAGGATATACCAACGAGGAAGCGAGATAAAGTTGCTTGTGGACACCTCAATGCGATAGACAAGACCGCTTTCGAAATAGAGATCAAGCTTAAAGCCGTCATCCACCTCGTAGTTGGTTACGTGGTCGAATTTGGCATACAGCTTCTTCACCTTTTCGGGAATCATCATCAGCGCCTGGTCGATCAGGTGAACGCCCCAGTCAAGCATCATGCCGCCGCCGTATTCCTTTTTGCCGCGCCAGTCACCGGGAATGCCGCGCGAGCCGTGTACACGCGATTCAATGCAGAATACGCTTCCCATCTCATTGTTTTCATAGATCTGCTTAGCAAGAAGAAAATCGCTGTCCCAACGGCGGTTCTGATGAACCGTGAAAACCTTGCCGTTCTTGTTTGCCGCATCAGCCATTTCCCAAAAATCCTTTTCAGTCATGGTAACAGGCTTTTCGCAAATGACGTTTTTGCCGGCATTCAAAAGAGCGATTACAATCTCTTTGTGTACATCGTTCGGTGTCGCAACGGTCACAAGATCAATGTCCGTATCCTTCAACACGCTTTCGAATGAATCATAGGTGAAAATACCCGCATCTTGCGCTCTTTTGTTGGCTTTTTCCGAAATGTCGAAAATACCCTTTAATTCAACAACATTGTTTTCACGAATCTTATTGGTGTGCCATCTGCCCATGCCGCCGTATCCGACGATGACCGATTTTTTCATAGTAGTTCCCTCTCAAATGAATATAAAGTCTTACAAGAATTATAGCACATATAACGAAAAAAAGCAATATTGTTTTGGCAAAAAAAGAATTTATGGGTGTTGAATCATCACCTATTATTGACAATTCAACATGCAGGGACGGGGATTCTATGAAATCCTCTTGCAAATTTGGCAAAATTGATGTATAATTGATGTATCATATATTTCGTAGAAACGAAGCCTTTGAAGGCGATGTTTTGAGGTGCAACGTATTATCAAGGAGGAAATATCAAAATGAAAACCAAAACGATCACACGCAAGACGTTAAGCGTAATTTTAGCGCTTGTATTCATCTTTATCTTCATACCCGTATCGAGCAATCACGCAGCAGAGAGCGAAACCATTACCTATCTTGCCCTCGGTGACAGTATTTCCACAGGCTACGGGCTTGCGGGGTACACCTCGAAGAAGCATTCGCCCGAGGGCTTTACCTATCAGATCGCGGCAGATCTCGGTTACAAGCTGATCAACAAAGCGGTTGACGGAAACAAGTCCGCCGATATTTTGAATCAGCTGAACAACCCGCTTAATGCCAATTACGTTGCCGAAGCTGATCTTGCGAAAGCTGACGTGATCACCATTACCGCCGGCGGCAACGATATGATGGCTCTGCTTTATGCCAAGACTGCCGAGCTTACCTCAAGTCCCAACGACACGGCGGCAAATATTCTCTCAAAGCTTCATAATGGCGACCCGGAGGTGTTGGCGGCGGTCATCAATATACTGACCGAGTCAAGTGATAACTACATACTTAACGATCCCGATTTTCAGCCTGCGATCCATGCGGTCATTGCGAATCTCAATGCCATCGTTGCCAAGATCAAAAGCGTAAACAGCCACGCGCAGATCGTGGTCGCTACGCAATACAATCCCTACGCTGAGTTTGAAAACGCGGTGCTTTTGAACCTAAGTCTATCTGACGTATATAAAGGCACAGAGGCGGGTGTTACCGCGCTCAATACGGCAATCAAGGATAACGCGGTGGACAAGGAAAACGGAAATGCGGTAAGATATACCGTTGCGGACGTAAAAGCGGCGTTTGACGCATATCAGGGTGGTGAAGACCTTTATAACGCACAGCCTCCTGTAGGCTCGACCGCGATGAATGTTGATTTTCATCCTACGGCTGCAGGGCACGATGTGCTCACCGTTACATTCAAAGAGACGTTCTTCCTCTATGAGATCGACGTACCTCACGAATGTGAGCATATGGGTGGCACGGCAACTTGCAAGGATAAGGCAATTTGTGAGATATGCGGCGAAGAATACGGCGGAAATCCTCCGCATACTGACGCGGATGGAAATAGAAAGTGCGATATTTGCGATCATGAAATGGGTGGTTCAAGCGTGGATGATCCCACAAATAATGGCGATCATGAAGCAGGTGATTCCAGTGTGGACGATCCCACAAATAATGGCGATCATGAAGCAGGTGATTCAAGCGTGGATGATCCCACCAATCATGACGGACTCGAAACTTGGGTGACCGTTCTCATCGCAGTTGGTTCCACTCTCGTTCTCGCAGGCGGCGGTTTCGCGGTATATTGGTTTGCGATCCGCAAGAGAATGAGATAATTTGATTCAGACCGAATAGAGATATTAGAATAAAAAAGATTACGCCCTCGTTCTAATCGGAGCGAGGGCTAACGTAAAAAAAGACTGTCGAAAGACGGGCTTTTTTGTCTGATGTGACTTGTTTCATCAGAGCTGAAACGCTTGCGAACCTTGGTTTTATTAGGCGCGGCCCTCCGCCGGTCGCAAGGTCGTCTTGTGGCTGCCCGTGTAGCCCCCAAAAAAGATGCGTAACCAGAAAACAAAGAAAACCTTGAAAACTCAGTGTTTTCAGGGCTTTCGTTGTTATGAGCGGAGTATTGCAAGCACATTATATATCGTTAAAAATCTCTTTGATTTGACTAGCAATATAACGCCACTCTGTCTTGATTATTGCGTAATAATTGCCATCTCGTTTAAGAAAATTGGATGCTGATAAAGTATTATCAGCTTCTCTTTTTATGCTGTAATATTTGCTGCCAGCAAAGATTATAATTTCGAACAATTTATAAAGGATATCATCATACTTATCTTTATTGTCAAATATTTGTTTAGGAAAGATGTTTTTATATCCATCTATATCCTTGAAAATATCGTAGAAATAATCATCGTATGATTTATCCTTGTTAGCGTGTTCGAATATTACTTTTAAATCGGCATCTGTTATGTTTTTATAGTGATATCTAGATGCCAATGCAGTAAAAGCGATACAAATAGTTCTAGCGTTATGAGCGAACGGTATAATTTCAGCAGAGTTAGGATCGTCTTCGTATGTTCTGTCAAATAGTGGTATAAAAGTTTTTCTGAAGTAGAAATCGATGTAAAGAAGCTCTTTTACAAGTGAACACATTTGATCCTGTTCATTAATATTAAAAATAGGATTATAATACTTTTCCAAATAAAGCGTTGAAGGTTTATTACGGCTGGCGGCGGGGAGCTGAAAAACGCCAGCCAAACACAATTTTCCTACTTCAACTAGGTCTGTATTCTTATAATCTTCTCTGAAGTCTTTAGGAACAACTTCTCCGCGCTTGGTTTGATAGAATAACCCAGCATTTCTCATAGAAATCGCAAATCTAACTTGTTCCGGGGCGTTAGCTTTTAGATCTATAGATTTTATTGCCTTCTGAGAGTTGGTCGCTTTGGCTATTTCGAGACTGAAAAGATTCTTATCATCCTCTGTTTCTCCTAAAGTTTTTATAATTTTACAGGGTAAAAACAGATCGTTTTCTTTGTTGATTTCCTTGCTCTTGTGTAGCAAAGTGGTTGTCTGTCCACCATTAACAATGGAAAAGTTTTTAAGTTTAACTTGTTTTCCATCGACTTCAAAGTGGTCACAAATGATCGTTATACCGTTGTTTTTAAACCAAAACGTTTCAGGAGATTTATTTATTGTTTCGTTGATAGACGAGTCTATGTCTTGCTTTTTGATGTAGTATCTTAAATTTCGCGAGAGTAGATTGGTGCTATGTGTCGCATAAAGCTCTTTTATAGAAAATGCTGAAACATTTACTATGACCGCATCTTCACCATAGTAGAGGGCGTTGTTTGCTTCGTCTATAGTAACTTTTCCGGTTTCAACAGTGGGACGACGTGACTCAGACTCTTTAACTTCATCAACAATGTCATCGCCAAAATATAAAAGAATGTCATAGTGTTGGCTATCCAAGTCATAATCTTGTAAAAGTTTTTTGATTCGGTCTTCACGTATTCTGTTCTTGGGTGCAGAAGTGTAAAAAACAAAACAAATCTTGGATTCTTCGCCTATTTCAGCGCTCAAAGATAAATATCTTCGTTGTACCATGATGTTAGCATTGTGATATTCTCCTCGTTGCATACTCTTATAGAATAAAATCATTTTGCTCACAGCGTCTCTAACTTCGTCAAATGATATTTGTACTTGATATTTTGATTGACAAATCATAAGATTGTTTGTCTCCGAGTTTGGATCGGTCAATAAAGCATCTGCACCGCCATCTGCAACAGAGTCAACAAGAAAATCCTTAATAATAGATTCGTCCAAATATAGAGATGGGTTTTTATAAAGGTTGGATTTTACGCACAGAGCCGTAAAAACGTGCTCGTCATTTTTTGTTCTAAGGAAGGCATATGAGTCTTTCATCGCAGAAATTTTTTCTTTGATAATCTCATAACTGGTTTTGGTAGACATTTTTATTCTCCTTTAACCGCTTGCTCATTGAATTGTTTTCAAGCAATTTTGTAAAATACTGTTGAAATAATTATAGCAAATAATCATTAAATTGTCAATATTTCTAACTATGAACCAAATAAAATCAATGAGTTTTTATGCTACTTTTGAATGAAAGATTTATCGGATACATATTCAATTGAGTTCTAAAAGCATAAAAAATATAATGTATTACATAACCTGCGCAGCAAATTGTGTAGTACCCTTAAAGTTTTTGCGTAACAAGCAATAAAAAATTGGTCTGAGTGACTGGACTTGCGAACCTTGGTTTGCGCCATCGCTCAGCAGTATCGAAACTTCACCGTAGCGCAAACCTTAGCAAACGCGCAGCGTTTGCGTGGTTCGGCGTCGTTAATTCAAAAAAATAAAAAGCAGAAACGCCATACGGCATTTCTGCTTTTTATGGTCTGAGTGACTGGACTTGAACCAGCGGCCTCTACCACCCCAAGGTAGCGCGCTACCAACTGCGCCACACCCAGATATTCCTGCGATTTTTCTCCGATTTTGAGGTATCCCCTCGAATCAGCCTATGTATTCTATCACAGGAAAAGGATTTTGTCAATATCTTTTTTGCAAAAAATATAAAAAATGTCAATTGTTTTTTTGGTCAAGTTGCGCAAGCGTCTATATCAAAACGCCGTTGCAATGATCAACCTCATGCTGAATGATCTGTGCGGTAAAGCCCGAAAAAGTCTTCACGCGTATCTTCATATCCACCGTCTGATATTGCACCTTAATCGACTGATAGCGTTTACATTTACGCGGACCGCCGAGAAGTGAAAGGCAGCCCTCCTCGGTGTCAAAAGACTTCTCTTTTTTGAGAATCACGGGGTTAAACATCGTCATGTAACTGCCGTCATCACACACAAAGGCAATGATGCGCTTTCGCACGCCGATCATATTCGCCGCCATGCCCACACAGCTTTCCTTGTGCGCCATCAGCGTATCGAGAAGATCCTGCGCCACAGCAAGATCATCCTTTGTCGCTTCCTCCGACTTCCCTGCCAAAAAGACAGGATCGTGCATCAATTCTTTTACCATACCAACCTCTGTCAAGTCAACCGATTCTTCTTAAAATAGCGCATTGCCAAGAGAAGCACAACCGCGCCAATGATGGGAAAAAGCGCCGTCACAAGCATACCGACTTTGAGACCCACCTGTTCGGCGGTGATACCCAACCGCACCGAAGCCTCTTTGGCAAAATCACTTGCCGCCACATTGTCGATCACCACACCCATCAGCTGAGGTGCCGCCGAAGCTCCGAGATCTCCACCCGCCGCCATCAAAGCGTAGGCAGCAACGCCCATACCGGGCAGATTCTCTTCCATCATGATAAGACTACCGGGCCAAAGCATCGAGGTGCAAAGTCCTGTTAAAATGCAAGCAACAAAAGCTACCACGGTGTTTGACGAAAACGCCACCACAAGATAGCAAACCCAAGCACCCATCATGCCAATCAGCAAAACACGAAAGATTCGTTTGCCAAAGCGCGCGTACAAAATTCTCGCCATACCGAGAAGCAAAGCAAACATCGCAACACCGAGAATATCGCCAAGCATCTTTTCAATGCCGAGCGCATTCTCCATGTAACTCGAAATCCAATTGCTCATCACGTTTTCGGCACAACTGCCAAAGAAGATGCAGCCCACGCAAAAAGCAAGCCCCATCGCCCTCTTTTTCGTACCCGAGACGCCACCCGAAGCCTCGGACGACACAAAGGCAGGCATAGGCGAAAACATAAACAAAACCGCAGCAAACACGGGGAGCGCAGCAAGGAAATAGATCAAATAGGTCCAATTTTCATACGAAAAGAGTTTCAAGAAGATTGTGCTGATCAAAACCATCGTCACCACGCCAAAGGCGTAAAGCGAATGGAGCATACTCATATCGCGTTGCGGATTTTTCGACGGCAAAGCAGCAATCGTGGGACTGAGAAGCACCTCCGAAAGTCCCGCCGAAATCGAAAAAACGATCGTACCGATCAAAAGGCCGATATACGCCTGATTCGGAAACAGCGTGGGCAGCAGTGCGTACAGCGCAAGACCGAGTGAAGTAACAAGCGGCGTAACACGCACGATTTTTTTACAGTCAAAACGCTTTGAAAAAACGGTAAAGATCAAGTCCACCAAAAGCTGTGTGCAAAAATTTGTCAAAATCAAAGTACCGAGCAATGTGTAGGAAATCCCGTACAACTCGCGAAAGGTCACAAACAGAAGCGGTGGCACGCAAAAGATTGACGACATGGTAAAATATGCCGAAAAACAGGCAAACCGTGTTCGGTTGTATCGTTTCATGATATTGTCTCCTGTGAAATCAGTATCGCTCGGCAGGGCGCGCCCTCTGCATCACCCAAAAGAAGCGGTGCGGCGAAAAGGAAATAGTTTCCCTCGGGTACCATCCCAAGACGCACACCTTCAAGCAGTACCACATCTGCCGAAAGGAGCAGCTTGTGTACCGCCATCGGCGCATCCTCGGGCCCCACCGTTTGCGATTCGTTTCCAAACAAAAGAATACCCGCATCGCGAAAAACTTCGGCACCCTCGTAAGTAAGCGTGGCTTTGCCTTTGATCAAGATTCGCTTGACAGAACCTGCCTTTTCAAGAATTCTTTCGGCAACTTCTTTTGTCACAAGCCCCTCGTGCAACGCGACATAGCAAAATCCTACCGTACTTGTCAGCGAAAGCGCGTCCACTGTTTTGCCGTCTTTGATAAAATGGCGCGGTGCGTCAATATGCGTGCCGTTGTGCGCACACATCGAAAAGGCAGTCAAATCGTAAAGATCACCTGCTGCCATAGAAGCAAGCACTTCCCTTTTGGGAGCAGGGTCTCCGGGATAGACCCGAGAGCCAAACACCTCTTGCGTAATATCGTAATATGTCATAAGCGTCACCTTTTGATTTTGTTCGCCTATATGATAGCAAAAAATCCGGTAAAATGCAAGCATTTGGGAAGAAAAAACCCCTCTTCCGTTTTTGCGGAAAAGGGGATAAAATCGGGCATATCACCCAACCTGTGCGCATACTATGGCATAGGCAAAATCAGTTCACCATGCCGTAACCGCCTGTGTATTTGCTGACATCAGAAACTGCCACAAACACATGGTTGTCGCACACGCGGCGGATCTCTTTGAGAACCTTGGGTGCTTCCTTGCGAGAAAGAACCACAAAGATCATGTTCATCTTGCCGGTCGAGCCGTAGCCGTCAAACACCGTATAGCCCTTGCCGTGTTCTTTTAAGTAAGCCGTGATCTTTTCGGTGCTTTCATCATTGGCAATGAGCTCAAGGTTCGATGTGCCAAGTGCGATCTTTTTCTCAAGTGTTGCGCCGAGGTAAAGACCTGTCGCGTAACCAACACAGTAAAAGCCGAGGAGGTAAAAATCGTTACCGAGCGTGCCGATGATGGTAGAAATGGCAAGACCCCAGATCACGCATTCCACAAAGCCGAGGGCTGCCGCACGAAGACTCTGTCCTTTGACCATCAAAACAGTTTTGAGCGATTGAATGGTGATCTCCACAATCTTGGCAAAGCAAACAAGAAGCCATACCAAAATCGGGGAAATTGATTCAAGAAATTCTAAAAATTCTGTCATATTAACAACTCCTTAAGCAGAAAAAATAAAAAATATATTAAAAAATCCGAATTGGATTATTTTTTAAGATGGAATTGTGCAAGAGATATTGACAAAAAAGCTGTTGTGTGCTACAATATTTCATGTAAAAGTATCGAAGAAAGGAGATAATGTTATGAAAAAGAAAATTGATTCCACACTGTTTTCCTCGATCCTCTACATCGTAGCCGGTATCCTTTTGGCAGTTATGCCCGGTGATTTTATGAAGTGGGCTATCCTCGCTATCGGTGTATTCTTCGTCATTTCCGGTATTCTCGAAATGGTGAAAAAGAATTGGGTCGGCGGCGCAGTCAGCATCGCCATCGGTGTTGCTATCATCATTCTTGAATGGTTCATCCTTAAGTGGATCTTCATCGTTCTTGGTGTTCTCATCGCCCTCAAGGGTGTTGTGGCACTCATCAACGCCATCAAGTACAACACCACCGTTCTCGGTCTTCTTTTCCCGATCCTCACCATCATCGCTGGTGTTGGTCTCGCATTCGGTAACCTCGCAGGCGTTATGCTCATCATTGCAGGTATCTTCCTCGCATTGAACGGCGTTATCGGTCTGATCGGCGCTCTCAAGAAGTAATTCGAGTACATCAAAAAAGATTGTCGCTTGTGCGGCAATCTTTTTTTGTTTGCCCGACTGTCTTATTATACATCATTTTGAATCACTTTGCAAGTGTTTTTTCAAAATGAAAACGCACCCGATTGGGTGCGTTTTGTTAATTCGGATAGGCTTGGTAGAAATAGTCAAGCGCGCTTTGGATGTCCTTGATTGCGCGGATGATCTCGGCTCTGGTGTAGTTTCTGTTAACCTTAAACTCCTGACCGTTGTTCAAGTTGGTGTAGAAGATAGAAGCATCGGTAAATGCCTTGCGCAAGCCTACCACAGCAGGATCGGTGGAATAGCGATGCTGCTGAATGATGTCATAAACCTTCTTAAAGATCCTGGTATTATCGATATCGTTAAAGATATCTTGGTCTTGCGCGGCAATCAACTGTTCCATCCTCTTCATAATGTCGTACTGGTCACCGTTGGGAGCGGCTACTTTGTAGGAAATACCGTCTGCCATTTCATAGGTCTTCGGAGTAGCGATCCAATTGGCGTAATCAATCGTACCGTCCGCCTTAACGGGAGCCGTACCCTCGTACAGTTCACCCACCTGATACCAATCGTCACCCATGTTGTTTGCACCTTGGGAATAGGAAATGGCATAGACGGTAGGATTGGTGCCCGGTGTCATGCTTTCCACCGTGATATACAACGTGTATTCACAGCCCGAAGGGCCCGGTGAATAGCTGTCACCTGTGGATTTGTTATCGAGATTTTCTCGACGGATCACAACGTGTGCCTCTTTATCAGTGCCGTCGATATTCACCCAAAGGCTTTCAAAGAGATTTTGGAAGACTTCGGGGTGCGATTCGCTTGTGATGGAAAGCTCGCCGGTATTGGCGTAGTTGCTATTGAAAACGCTCGTCAGATACTCGTAGCTGTTAGTTGATTTCTGGTTGTTCAAAACAGCAAGAAATTCATCATGCACCGCGTCCATCTTGATGTCAAAATAAAAGTTGACCGTTGTGGTGCAGGCTTGCTGCGCATTGGCACCGTAGGTATAGGTAACGTAAAAATCACGCTCGGTCTGCGGTGGGAGCCAGTCTTCGTTGTTAAAGGTTTGAGACGTATCGGATAGCTTGTCGGCTGTCCGAATCGTAATGCCGCCGTTCTGACCGATCAAGCTGTTTTGACCGTGTTCGGCAACGTAGCGCTGACCGATGTACCAATACACAACATCGGTGTTGTTATGCACCGTGATTTTGTAGGTAACCGATCCGCCCGAAGCCACGGGGTCAACACCGGTTACGTGGTTGGTCGGGAGAACATAGCTGTTTTCGTAGTAGCCTGCCTGCGAGGTGCGTACCACTTCCACCGCTTTGATATAGACGCCGCGGTAAATCTTGGGTTCTAAATTTGCCGTACCGCTGATACTGAGCGTATCGGTAAGCGCGGCATATCCAATACCGATAAACAGCGTGGAGAGAATCAGCATGACTGCCACGATCGTATTCATTTTTTTGGTCAAGCCGATCACCTCCCGGGGGATATAAACCCAAAACCGCAGATAGAAATCTCTGCGGTTTCGGTTGGGGTTTTATTGTTCGTTTTCGTCAGTCGATGTCAAAATCGATTCCGCTTTGCGCTTTACAACGCCTATGATCTTTTTCAAGGGGTGCTTCAGGGTTTCGGGGTCAACCTTGTGGTTGCCGTGCGCCACCGCCGCTTTGCGGATAATGTCCTTGTTCCTTGCCGCATCGCGCGAAGGAACAAGCACCTCGTCACCCTTTTCAAGCAATTCGCCGTTCGGGTCATAGCGGTAGACTTTATTGTGATGCGCACGTTCAGGCCACACAACGCCGATAACTTCAACACCTTCATCCTCTTCCTTGTCGTCATCTTCATCAAAATCAACGGTAGCAAGATCAATATCGGGCGTAGCGAGCGCTTCGGAAAGCTCTTCTTTGTCCACGTCTTCCAAAATCACAGGCTCCGGCGCATAGATCGCGTCGTAGTCTTCAACCTTGATTTCAAACACGTAAAGGATCTTGGTGTTGGTGGGGATCATGAACTGCGTGCAAGTGCAGTCCTCGTTTTCATTCATCAGAATGGGAGACTGAATGGTATCGCGGATCGCAAGCATTTCCTTGAAAGTGGAAACCATCAGAATCTGATAACCTTCATGGTCAAACGGATTGGTAATGACCTGAATGTAGGAGCGATATGCCGAAAGGATCTTCTTTACCTTGATGGCGTAGTTGATATCGGTATTACGGGTGAGGTAAATAAAGGCAATCAGAAGACCGATCAGAATCACGTCGATCGAAGAAGACACAATACCCAGAACCAGAAATACAGTCGAGCAATCATCATTCTTCAAGAGAATCCTGCCCTCGCCCTTAACACTCGCTGCGGTCGATACCGTCGCGGTGGTTGCGTTCAGCGGAATCGAAAGCTCTTGGAAATAAGAGATATTTTCGTCTTTGGTAAACTTGGCAGAACGGCCGATCAAGTCAACCTGCAGTCTGACAACCAGCTTAGACGAAGCATCGTCCACTTGATACTTAGTCACAAATTCCTTGGCAAGCGTGTCGTATTTCACGTAATCAATGAGAATCTTTTCGTCAATCGCAATGCTGCCGCCCTTAACCGATTTTTTGGTTGCGGGAATGATCTCATAGGAAGGATCAAACAGTGCGGCGCCGGATTCACGGTCTGTCACAACCAACTGTGCATCCACTCGGTATGTATAATCAACCGCCACGTCTTTAATGCCCATTGCCGTTTTGTACTCAAACTCGGCAAGAATATTCTGAATCAGCGAGGTAACGTATGCTTGATCTTCACCAAGGAAGTCTTCTTCGTAAAAGTCATTGTCCTTCAGGAGAACTTGGTAATCAAGATTGCCCTTTTCGGCAAATGCGGCATAAACGGTTTTATTGCTTTTGCTGTAGAGAAGGAACATCGTAAAAGCCAAAACGAACAAAAGTGCCACCGCAATACCCTGAATGAGAATCCATTTTTTACGGTTTTGTTTATACTCAAGCCTTCGTTTCTTTTCCGCTTCAGACATAACCTCGCCTCCTTTCTGTCAAAAATAAAAATCTAACGCGCGAACAAACTGCGCATCCAAAGTGTGGGGTAACCGATGAACGGCACCTTAAGCCGTACCAACCCCACAATATTGTCATCGGTAATGAAGCCCGCATCGCGGTCTTCGTTGTAGTCGCCTTTGGTGTAATAGCGCTTCACACCGTCAACGTACTCTATGTCAACAACTCTGTGCACAAACACATTTTTGCCGTTTTCAAATGCAATAACCTGCCCCTCGATCACAGTCTGATCGTCATACTGCTCGTAGATGGCAACGTCCCCCACGTTAAGCTCTCCGGTCATACTTTCGGTGGCAATCACAAGCGCACCGTAATAAAACTGATTGGAGATCAGCATCACAAACGCCAGCATCAAACCAACCGCCACCACGGTAACAGAGGTCGAAAGCCAAGTGCGCTTGCCAAGCGCCAAACGCTTCTTTTTTTCAAACAAAGCGCTGATGAAAAGATAAATCGCAAGGGGGAGAAGCAACGAGAAAAACGCATACAGCGAATCCTGCATTGCCGGCTTATAGGGAATGATATAGGTATAAAGGGTAATGACAAGTCGGTAAGCGATATTCGGATACGCGCCGTACCGTCTTGCTAAGTAGTGGTACAAAAGGTTTGCAAAAATCGCGGGGAATAAGGTCAACCCCACAACGTCCATAAACTGTGCAAAGGAACGAATGCCCGAAAGACCCGAGCAGATCATCACTTCCCCAAGAATACAAACAAGATAAGACAAAACGTCGGCAATTCTGCTGTTTTGGGCAAGAAAGATGCTGCGCATCATCTCGGAGGTTACAATAATGACGGCAATCGGCAGAACAAAATTCAGAATATAGTAAGAATCAAACACGTAGCCCGTGCGGTAAAAGCCGAAATAAAAGCCGCTGAGATAGTAAAGGATAAGAAACAAGAGCGCGATCACGCCCATCAGAAGCAAAACCGTCCACTTATGATAGGAATAAACGCTTCTTTTTTTAACGAAGTAATGCGTGGCAAATGCAAGCGGCGCAAGAAAGAGTGCCGAAACGATCCGCCCGCTGCTGTCGGGAATGAAAAAAGCAACAAGGAGGATGGCAAGAGACGCAAGAGAAACGGTATACAATACCCTTCTGTCGGTATGCATTGCCATCCTCCTTTCTTAGTTCAGATTTTCAGATGCTTTTTGAAAACAAATTACTGAGGTTCAGCCGTGGTAGCGGTGAGCTCGATACCGAAGGTAGCTGTGGTAGCGGCGGTAACAGGCTTTGCAACGGTAACTCGTACGGTGACGGTCATTTGTCCGCCATTAGCGGGAATTGTCATGTCATTGTTGCCGTATGAATACTCCACGGTGAAGTATTCGGCATTGGAGTTGGTAGGGTTTGAATCCCCGCTCAGCTTCTTTGATTCAATCGAGATAACAGCAGGAACATTACTGTCGTTCTGAATAGTGAATGTGAAGGAAGACCATTGGTCCTTAACGGCAAGCTCGTTTACCGTATAGGTGGCATCATCAGCAGAAAGAACCGATGCAACGTCCAGAGTTGTACCAGTACCATTACCGTCCATAACTACCGAATCTTGGACAAAATACACTTTGCTGTCGAAGGTGTTTTCAGCAGCTGCAAGGTCGATCTGCGCGTTACCGATGATGGTGAGGGTGTCTGTCAGCGCGGCATAACCAACGCCGATTGCCATTGCAGCAACCAAAAGGAACGCTACAATGATTGTTTTTCTGTTTTTCATAGTGGTTTCTCCTTTTGAAAAAATTTTTTATCATAAAGCTTTCGCTTTTCAGATACTAAGACAGTGAGTGTTTTTTATCGCGATAAAAAACGCGCGCCTATTTTCTTCATATTACCATATTCTCCGTCAAAAATCAATATTTTTTTCAAAAAAATAGATAATTTTTTTTGCTCAATCCACAAAAAAGTGAAAGAACCATAAGAATTTTTACAACATCAGGCAAAACGAAAGGCAGAACCACCGTCAAAAAGCCTTCTCCAAGCCCTGCTCCGGTCAAAACACAGAAGCCCAAAAGCCCAAAAGCGTACAAAATCAAAAGCCCGATCAGCATTCCGAGCAGCACAAGCGGCATTTTTCCTCTTCCCTTTCGGCAAAAGAACGATACGGCAAGCACCGCAGGCAAATAGCCCCACAAAAAGCCACCGCTTGGAGAAACAAAGGCAAATGCCCCACCGGTAAAAGACGAAAACACCGGCAGCCCCACAGCACCCACAGCAAGATACACCGCCGTTGCCGTCAGTGCCACCTTCACAGGTGAAAGCGACGCCACCAAAAAGAGTGCCAATACCGAAAGTGTGATCGGAACAGCACCCATCGGAATCGTGATGGGTGACAGCACACAAAGAATTGCCGCCATGATGGCAGAAATCCCCAAAAAACGCAAACGGTCGCGGTTTTTATGCACGGTATCACTCTCCTTTTTTGTTTTTATTTTACCATGCTTTGGCACAAAATACAATAACTTTCCATATCGCAATCGGCGTGAAACAAAACTTTCGGGACACACTATCTTTAATTCAACCAAGGAGTTCCGATGAAACGATACACAACCCTGCCCTCCCGCGAGCCGCTTTCGGTCTTTTCTCTTTGCGCCATCAGCTTTTCTTTCGGCTTTTTTTCTTATCTCGGCATTGAAAAACTGTACAAAGGCCTCATCAGCCACTCCCCCACCCATTGGTCAATGGGGCTTGTTTCGGGTCTTGCTTTCCTGTTTCTTCTGGTGCTTGACGAAAAAAAGCTTCCGCTTCCCGTAAAAGCACTGTTGGGAGGCATCTTTATCACCCTGCTTGAACTGCTTGCCGGCATCATTCTCAATCTGCATTATCACATGGGTGTGTGGGATTACAGCAAAAGCTTTGGCGATTTCAACGGGCAGATCTGCCCTCTCTTTTCTTTGATCTGGTGCTTCGCTTCTTTTGCCGTGATAGCCACCAACCGTCTCTTGATCCGCTTGGTTTTCTGCACCTCCCACGAAAAAAAGTCACATCACAGTTGACAAAAATTCCTCTTTGCAGTATAATAATATGATTCTATGTAAAAAAGGAGTACCGTATGGCAACTGTTTTGAAACAGACGCGCCGCTTTTGCGAGAGCATTTGGTTTTCCCTTCTCTTGTTTGCATATGCCGCCTTGATCGTGCTTGTCAAAGGCGAGGTCTGGGGCATTCTGTCTTTTGCCTTTATCATTTCTCTTCTCTTGGTTGTCTGTGAAGATATCACAGTTACCACGCTTCCCTTTTTGCTCGCCTGTACCTTTGTCTTAAAATGCTACAATTCCTTTGATACCTTTATTGTATTCGCACCTCTTGCGATTATTCCGATCGGCGCGTTTCTCTTCCACTTTATCAAATACCGACGCCCCTTTGCCATCGGCAAAAGCTTTTTTGGCATTTGTGCCGTCGCCGTTGCCATCACGGCAGGCGGAGCGCTTTTCATTTCTCCCGAAGACTATCTTTCGGGTACCTCGCTGTTTTACATAGCGGGGCTCGGCATTGGCATGGTTGCCACCTACCTTCTGATGAAATCGCAGTTTGTGGAACGGGATACTTACTCGCTACGCGAGCGCCTGTTTGCCGTCTTTTTCATCGCAGGTCTGTTCGGCACGTTTATGATCGGCGCGCATTATGTTGAAAACTTCAAAGCCATTTGGGAAGCGAAGACCATCAACATTCAGTGGTCGAACAACCTTTCCACCTTAATGATGTTTTTCATGCCGATTCCATTTTATTACGCGCTCAGCAAAAACCGCTTTTTTGTCTTCTTCGGGTTTCTTTTCTATCTCGCCATTGTGATGACAGGCTCGCGCGGCGGACTTATCATGGGCGGTATAGAGCTTGCGCTTTGCTGTCTGTTTGTTTCGGTGTACGACAAACCGCTACGCTACGTTACCTTCCTTTTGTGCGCTGCGGGACTTGTTTTCCTCGCCATGAACACCGATTTGGTTCTCCGCATCTTTTCCTTCTCGGGCGATTCCGCACTCATTTCCAAAGATGAGCCGCGCTTTCAGTCGATGTTCCGCGCAGTAAAAGACTTTCTTGCCAACCCTGTTTTCGGAAAGGGGCTTGGCTATTCCGGTAACGTTGACCTCTACAATCCGGTCAAAGGCGCTGCCAATTGGTATCACATGATGCCCTTCCAGATCATCGGCAGTCTTGGTCTTGTGGGCGTTCTCGCTTACGGATATCAATTTTTCGGAAGAATCCGCCTGATCTTCCAAAAGCCCTCTCCATCCGCCTTGACGCTCGGGCTTTCCTATGCGGGAATCCTGCTGATGTCCATGGTCAATCCCGGCGAGTTTTGCCCCATTCCCTATGAACTCCTCGCCGTGCTTCTTTTCATTTTCCTGGAACTGCCAAACCAAAACCAACCCACAAACGCCTTTTTGACGGTAAAAGAATAAACAAAAATGCTGTTCATCCGAACAGCATTCAGACTGAAGACAAAGTCATCTTTCACATTGAAGGTGGCTTTGTTTTGTATATATCATAGTTTGTCGCAAAGATGGAAAAATCAAAGAAGAATCTATATCATACCAAGATAACCTTTGATTGTGTAGGGGCGACCCTGTGTGGTCGCCCGCCATAACCAAGCTGTATTTAACTATATTTGATTGTAACGGGCGACCACGCAGGGTCGCCCCTACGTCACCAAGGATTGGGTAGGCGTAATTCTTTATTTTTAGAAGATATTTTGTCTTCACTCTGAATGCTGTTCATCCGAACAGCATTTTTTATATCTCGATTTTGATCGGTTTGCCTGTTTTGCGTGATTTTTCGGCAGCAAATACCACAAGATGCCCTGCGAGAGAAACACTCAGCTCCGCACAGGAACGCGAAGGCACCCCGCCCTTGATGTGGTGGCAGAAGTCATGTTTTTTGAAAAATATAATGAAAAAAACTTGTCGAAAGAATCGGTTTGTTCACATATTATTCACAAGGAGGGTGTATAATCAAATTAAATTGCAACACTCAGAAAGGTGTATCATGTCAAACGAGAATAAAATAGAAAACTGCGCACCTGCCTGCAAAAAAACCTCCATCGGCGGTCAGGCTTTGATGGAAGGCATTATGATGCGCGGACCTGAAAAAAGCGCCATGGCGGTTCGCAACGCCAAGGGCGAGATCATTTTAGAGACAAACGAAAACCCCAAGCCCATGAAGGTGGCGAAAATCCCGTTTCTGCGTGGCATTTTCAATATGGCATCTTCCTTAAAGAGCGGCTATCACTACCTCATGCGCTCGGCAGATATCGCCATTGCCGACGCCGAAGAAGCCGACAGAGAAGCAAAAGAAGCAAAAGAAGCAAAAGAACAAGTAAGTGCCGAAACGGTTGAAACAACCGAAACCGCAGAAACGGTTGAAACGGTTGAAACGGTTGAAGCACCCGAAGCTGTTGAGACAGCGGAGCCCGAAATCGAGGCAGAAGAGCCCATCCCCGTAAAAGAATCTGCCAAAGAAGAAAAGAAAACAAGCGTTGCCACCACGGTGGTCATGGTGCTCAGCGTCATTTTCGGCGTTGCTCTCGCCATTGGACTTTTCATTGCCCTGCCCGCTACCCTCTACAAGCTTCTTGATATGGCAGTTCCTGCCAACCTCTCTGCCAAAACCGTCGGTATGTCGATCTTCCGCTCGGCTTTTGAAGCCGTCTTCAAGATCATTTTGCTTGTTCTCTATATGCTCGCCGTTTCCCGCATGAAGGAAATCCGCCGCGTGTTCATGTACCACGGTGCCGAGCATAAAACCATTTTCTGCTATGAAGCAGGACTGCCCTTGACAGTTGACAACATCCGCACACAGCGCCGCTTCCATCCCCGCTGCGGCACGTCCTTTTTGATTCTTGTGCTTCTTGACAGCTTTTTCCTCGGCATTTTCATCCCCGCATCCACCGCCCTTTGGCTTCGCATCATCTTGTTGATCGTACGTCTGCCCCTTACCATCGGCATCGGCTACGAGCTCATCAAGCTTGCCGGCAGAAAGGACAATGCCTTCACACGTATCATCTCCGCACCCGGTGTTTGGTTGCAACATATCACCACCGTAGAACCCGATGATGACATGATCAAATGCGCCATTGCTGCCATGAACGAAGTCATCCCCGAAGACAAAACCAAAGACAATTGGTAAACCGTAATCGGACAGAGAAAACTCTGTCCGATTTTCTTTTCCAAAAATAGGAGCGCTTGCCACCGCATAAAGCCAAAGCCCTCTCGGCAATACTTTTTGATACAGGAATCAAAAGAAGCGAGGGGCTTTATGTACTACAATAAAGTGGAGATCTGCGGTGTGAACACCGCCAAATTAAAAACCCTTTCCGACGAGGAAAAAAAGACCCTTTTGATACAGGCAAAAAACGGCGACAAAAAAGCAAGACAGGAACTCATTGACGGCAATCTGCGCTTGGTGCTCAGTATCATTCAGCGCTTTGCCGCCAGAGGTGAGAATATGGACGATCTTTTTCAGGTCGGCTGCATTGGTCTGATCAAAGCGGTTGATCATTTCAACACCGAGCTGGATGTCAAATTCTCAACCTATGCCGTCCCCATGATCATCGGCGAGATCCGCCGCTATCTGCGCGACAATAACACCATTCGCGTGTCGCGTTCGATGCGTGATACCGCTTATAAAGCCCTGCAAGCGCGCGATAAGCTCATGCGAAAAATGTCAGCCGAGCCCACCGTTTCGGATATTGCCGCCGAGCTTGCCAAAGATGGCGATATCAAAACACCCGAGGAAATCGCCGAAGCACTTGAAGCCATCGTTGAGCCGGTTTCGCTCTATGAGCCTGTGTATTCCGATTCCTCCTCAGGCGATAACATTTATATTATGGATCAGTTAAGCGACCTTTCCTCCACCGACGAAGCACTCCTTGAAGATATTTCGCTCGGAGAAGCACTCAAAGCTTTGAATGAGCGTGAGCGAAAGATCATCGATATGCGCTTTTTCAAGGGCAAAACGCAAATGGAAATAGCCGCCGAGATCGGCATATCGCAAGCACAAGTCTCACGGCTGGAAAAAGGCGCACTTGAAAGAATGCGAAAGCATTTTTGAACCTTGAAAAGAGAGACACAACAGCTCTCCCTTTGGGTAGCGAAACGATGCGAGGCGGGTGAGAGGACAATTCTCCCCGCTTTGACAAAAAAAGGCAATGAAAAATTCTCTTGTTTTAACATATTGTTCATATATTTCGGTAAGTTTTGTTATATAATAGAATAAACTTTTCCGAAGGAGGTGTGCAATTTGTCAAAGAACGCAATGTCGTGGATCATCGTGATGCTTCTCGTTTTGATCATCATTTTATTATCGGTCTGCATATACTTAGATATTGAATTCACATCTGCTTTCACATCATCCGATGCACCCAACACCACCGAGGATAGCACAACCACACAGCCAATCATCAACACCATAAATCCAATTGACACAACACAAACAACCACCACAACCAAACGCCCTGCTCAATCCAGTGCCCCTATAGTCATACAACCACCCAACACTGCCATCACTCCCATCACTTCTACCGTTCCGGTAACAACCACCAAAACACCAATTACCACACAAACACCGCAAACCACAAAACCTGTGATTTCGCCTGATGCACCCACGATCTGCATCGACCCCGGTCACGGCTTTTCCGACCCGGGCGCTTTGGGTAGCCTGAACGGAATCACCTATAACGAAAAGGATATCAACTTAGCCATTGCCCTTAAGCTCAAAGAAGAGCTTCTCTCCCTTGGCTATAACGTGATTATGACGCACGACGGCGTCAATCTGCCCGCCGATAAATACCTTACCAAAACGAAAGAAGATACATATTTTTACGTAAACCAACGAAACCAATGGATCAAAGATCGCAAAAGTGAGATCGATCTCGTTATTTCGATCCATTGCGATTCCGCAGACCCTTCGGTATCGGGCACACGTTTTTACATACTTTCCACCAAAATGACGGGTTATACCGCCAAATCAGTTACCCTCGCCGAAAAGCTATTCGATGCCACCCACCTGGCACTTGGTACAACTTCCCTGCCCGCAAACAAATACAACACCCAAGAGCTTGCCGTTTTGAAAACAGGCATCCCGTCTGTCCTTCTGGAAGCCGCCTTTCTGTCAAGCAAAAGCGACCTTACAAAGCTCATCGATCCCGCATGGCAAGCCACACTTGCCCAAGGTCTTGCACAGGGTATCAAAAATTATCTTGCCAAATAACATAAAACCGATGCGATTTTTTCGCATCGGTTTCTTGTTTTTATATTCCCTTTTTCGCCATCATGTAATACGAGCTGATTCGGTAGCCGCACTTGCCGTAAAGGCGCTCCATGCCGGAATAGGTATATCCCACAAAGGCAAATTTTGCCCCTCTGAGCGCAAGATACTCTGTGGCGTATCGCAAGGCGTGAAGCTATCCCCTGCCCTCTGAAAGCATCCAAAACCGTCACGCAACCAATAAGACCCACACCATCCTCTTTTGCGGTATGGTTCATCCACACACAAAAGAAGAATCACGTTATCACAGTAACAAAGAAGCGCCGAAAGATTGACAAATATTCATATAACATAGCCCAACTCTCCCTCACGCCATTTGTTTCATTATATCACAGCAGATATAAAATAGCAAGAAAAAAGCACGAACCGAAGTTCGTACTTTTTGAAACGCTTTGTGTAGAATGCTTAAATGTTAAAAATGCATTCGCACTCAAACTCGTAGGTGTAATAAACACAGTTACCGTCCGCATCGTTAACAGAAAGCGAACAAGTATATTTATCACCCTTCACTAAACCGGTAATGCCGGAGGCAGGGAGATTGATAACATAATATCTGCCTGCAGCCTTAACAACCGGATCTTTGTATTCTGTGCCGTTGATGGTAACAACAGCTTTGTAAGTACCGTCAGCGATATTGGATACAGTTTGCACGCCGCCGTAGGTATCACTGAACCAATAGCACAAAGCTTTTGTGCCATCGCTCTCGTCAGAAAAATAGAAGTTGATGTGGTTCTTATCCATCAAAGTTCCGTTGTAGCCTTCAACCAAAACGTCGGAAGCAGAAACTTCACCTCTTGCAAGAGAAGCTGTATCGTCAACGAGTGTTACAGAAACTTTATCCCAAGCATCCTTGGGAGCATCGGTAATAACGATACCGGTAAGCAGACAAGTATCAAATGCAACATAGGTGCTACGAAGAGCCACAACCGAAGCATAAACGTCAAGCTCGGTCAAAACGTCCTTGGTGAGAAGCTTTACAACTTCACCGCCCTTGGTGAATGTAATAAGCATTTTAGGATTCTGTGCAGACTTAAAGGTATCGATATCGGCAACAAGAAGGAAACGATAGTCGATCCTATCAGCAGTTTTGCTTTCTCTTGCGGAAACAAACGCAGCGTAATCAACTGTGCCGAGGGTGGTTGCGGTGCCGGGACCGTTCTCTTTGACGCAGGGGCTGAATTCAGGAATTGTCTCGTTTGCGCTTACTGTGAAGCAAGCAGCAGCAAGAGAAAAAACCATGAGTACAGCGAGAAGCACCGAAAGGTGTTTTACTGTTTTCATAGTGGTAGTCCTTTCTAAGCATAAAATAATAGTAACTTTCCGTTATGAATACACCCTTATTATATCATATTTCCTAAAAATTGCAAGGGCTTTTGATTTTTCACAGCAACGCCAGAATATCCCCCGTAAAACGAGGGGATTTCAGTTTCTGGCATAGCCCTAATACTACTGGCAGCACACAAGTGCGCTTTTACCCACCTGTCAGCCATGCAATTATTACTAGCTACCCATAAACGGGTTTATATAAAAGCCTTCCTCCGGGAGGAAGGTGGCTCGCGTTAGCGAGTCGGAAGGAGCCTGCGTCACTTTAAATCTTAGGCGAGTTTTTTTGTAACGCGCTCTCCCTCAGTCGCCTTCAGCGCCAGCTCCCTCCCGGAGGGAGCCTTTGCCACCAAATCATTCTACTCTTGATTTTTTATTGGCTTTCTGTTCACCGGCAAAGCCCTTATCGAACCACGCGACTATCGCGTGGTTTTTGAGCTACAAAAAAGCACGAACCGAAGTTCGTGCTTTTTTGATTCAGAATTTATGCGGGAAGTTTGGAGTTACTGTCATGCAACACGTGGCATTCACCGGGATGCAACATCAAGTTGCCGCCAAGGAAGAACCAAACATCATGCTTCACATGCTCCGTGTTGTTGGTAACACCCATCAAATGCCTTGCATTACCCGATTAAAGCTGTTAGTTAGCGCTGGGAAGGTCAAACGGGCATCCTGCAGCAGGATTTTGGTAACTACCGGCATCATAGTCATTGGTGTAATAAATACAGTTGCCGTCCGCATCGTTAACAGCAATCGAGCAAGTATATTGTTCACCCTTCGCAAAACCGGTAATGCCTGAGGCTTCAAGATTGATGACAAGGTATCTGCCTGCAGCCATAACAACCAGATCTTTGTATTCTACGCCTTCGATGGTAAGAACAGCTTTGTAAGTACCGTCAGCGATATTGTTTACAGTTTGCACGCCACCGTAGGTATCATTGAACCAATAAACAAGACCCTTTGAACCATCTTTGGAGTTCACCTCAAAGTAGAAGTTGAGGTGAGTCTCAGGCATCAAGGTTCCGTTGTAACCTTCAACCAAAACGCTGGAGGCAGCAACTTCACCCTTTGCAAGAGAAGCTGTATCATCAGCAAGTGTTACGGAAACTTGATCCCAAGCATCCTTGGGAACATCGGTAATAACGATACCGGTAAGCAGACAAGTATCAAATGCAACGTATGTTCTACGAAGAGCCACAACCGAAGAATAAATGTCAAGCTCGGTCAAAACGTCCTTGGTGAGAATCTTTACAACTTCACCGCCCTTGGTGAAAGTAATAAGAATCTTCGGATTCTGTGCAGACTTAAAAGTATCTTGGTCTGCAACAAGGAGGAAGCGATAGTCGATCTTATCAGCAGTTTTGCTTTCTCTTGCGGAAACAAACGCAGCGTAATCAACTGTGCCGAGGGTGGTTGCGGTGCCGGGACCGTCCTGCTTGACGCAGGGGCTGAATTCAGGAGTTGTCTCTTCTGCGCTAACCGTAAAACAAGCAGCAGCAAGAGAAAAAACCATGAGTACAGCGAGAAGCACCGAGAGGTGTTTTACTGTTTTCATAATGATGATTCCTTTCTGATCGAAAAAATAAGTAATTGCGGCGTTTGGCTTTTCAGGAAACCAACCACCTTTTCCGTCCTGATGCGGCAAGACAGAAAATACATATTTATTATAACACATTTTTTTCCAAAAAGCAAGGGTAATTATTTTTTTAAACATTCATCAAACAAAAAAAGCACGAACCGAAGTTCGTGCTTTTTTGGGTTAAAGATTTGCTTATGCGTTCACGAGAACAAGACCAGTAGCATAGAATGCGTGTGCAGCTCCGGGATACTTCCAAGAAGCACCACCTGTGCAAATCACTACGTAATCATACTTAACACCTGCTTCAGGAACAAAACCTTCAACAGTGAAGAACGCCTTATAGTGAGCTTCAGTTGTCATGGAAGTAACAGTATATCTTACAAATTCGCCACCCTGAGCTCTGATGTAGCAGTAAGCGTTATCAATGTTGATTTCAGCAAGTCCTTCAGCGCCGTTGTAGTGACCGCGGCTCTGAATGCCATAGCCGATCTTCTGGGTTGTGGTGTTGAAACCGTAGTGGCTATTGTAAGGAAGAACTTCTGCAGTACCAATAGCAGCAGCAGCGGTAATGCCTGCGCCTTCAACGTTGGTGTAAAGGTAAAGTTCGTTCAGCTGGAAAGAACCGTTTGTTTCGAAAACGATCTTGTATTCTTTGCATTCAACGGGATTGGTGATAGCATAGTTGTTAGGAGTGGAGGGCTTACCCTGCATACCGGAAGGAGCATCAAAGCCAACAGCAGAGAGAACAACCCATTCTTCGCCTACTTTACCGTAGAGAACCCAAGTCTTGGGGTTTCTGTCCTGATTGCCGGTATCGTTACCGGTCCAAAGAGTATAGTAGGAAAGAGTTGCGGGATCAGTGAGAGAGAAAGTAAGAGCAACTGTACCGTCGGTACCGCAGCCCATCTTGGTCTGAGCGGTGTTGCCGTCGAAAAGGTTAGCAACAGGACCATCGCCCCAGAAGCCCTGATCTTCACCGGCACCGTTCTTTACAGAAAGAGTGGAGGTGTCAACGGTAACTTCTTTGATACCGGTGGTAGGAAGTGTTACGTTCTGAGTAGCCACGTCAGAAGAGAATACGTTGGAGGTTACTTCGAAAACCTGAGTTTCATACACAGCATAGCCGTCAGCATCGTAGATGATTGCCTGAAGATTGAACTTGGTGCCGCGAACGATACCGGTTACACCTGCAGTTTCAAGGTCCATACGAACCCAGTTGTCGCCGTAGAGCGAGAAGGTGGTGATAGGAGTCTTAACGCCATTGATCATAAGAGCAACGGTATAAGTACCATCGGTGATAGCGGGGCAGAGCTTGAGGTCGCCGGTGTTGATAACCCATGCGCAACGATAGTCGAGGTCTGCATGGTGGTTTTCAATGCCGTAGTCGCTAACTTCGAGAGCTGCGGGGGGAACAAGGTCATAAGGGCATCCTTCTTTTCTCTGGTAGTTACCAGCAGAGAAGGGATCATTGTAGTAAACACGGTTGCCTGCTGTATCTCTAACGGTAAGCGAGCAATCATAGTAGTTACCGGCCTTAATACCCTTAACACCGAGAGTTTCGATGTTGATGAGAAGGTATCTGCCTGCAGCGCTTGTAGTGGATACGTTCTTGTATTCAACGCCGTCGATTACAAGGTCAAGAATGTATTCGCCGGCAGCAATCTTAGCTACAGTATCGACACCGCCAAAATTATCATGGAACCAATAAACAAGATTCTTGGAACCATCTTGGTTGGACTGCTCAAAGTAGAAGTTGAGGTGGTTCTCGGGCATGAATGTGCCGGTGGAAGCGTAAAGGAGTACATCGGAGATCTGATAGAGACCGTCGTTGTTAACTACGATCTTAACGAACTTAGCGGAAACTGCGGAATCAAAATCATAGTACATTTCCATGAAGTTGGTCTTGTAGTCTTCCTTGTTCTTGCCTTCGCCGGTAGCAACATAAACGGGTTCACCCCAGTTTTCGCCGTCAGCGGAAACGTAGATTTCGAAATCAAGAACGGTTCTGCCGGTGTTGCCTTCGTTGTCGTTAGCATTGCAGATACCAACACCCTTAAGGCTGATGGTGTTCTTGAGTTCAACGATCAGTGCATTGTCAGCGCCAACGTTACCCGTGCAAACCTTGGTGTCGTGCTTGCCGTCGAATGCCTTGTCAGCGCCTTCGCCGCCACCGATGTCGGGACCACCCTTAACGGTGATGTCTTCGGGAGCAACAACCGTGATGTTTTCGGGCTTGTTTTCATCGAAAACAAAGTCGTTATGGATATAGAAGTCGCCGTAGTAAACAGCTTCCTGGGTAGCGTTGTCAACGATTACAAGGGTGATGTCGTAGGACTTAGCATCAGCATAAGCTGCGCCGAGCTCTGCACGGAGATAACCCCATGTTTCGCCATCGTGGCAAGAGAAGCTTGCGGGAATGAATTCTGCACCGCCGTTAACACTCATGTACCATGTGTAGTTGGGATTGAAGCCTTTGTTGTAGATATCCTGATAGATAGCTGCAACAGTGTCATCGCCCCAAAGGCAGATAACGAATGTGGGATTGTAGTTGTGAGATTCGTGATGTGTTTCGATAGCGATCGAATCAACGCCATTGGTGGAGTAGAATTCGATTGAATTTTCTGTAATCGTGTAAACTGCTTCTTCAGAAATGTCTGCGTTAGCAACTTCGCCTTCAGCGAGCTTGGTTTCGCCGTCAACAACAGCTACGGAAACGGTATCCCAAGCGTCTGCGGGAACGCCGGTAACAACAAGACCGGTGAGGAAGCAACCTTCAGCTGCAACATATACGTTGCCTGCAGCGGTAGCTTTTGCGAAAAGTTCGAGTTCAGCAAAGGTCTTAGTGAGAGTCTTAACAGTTGCGCCGTCCTTAGTGAAGGTAAGCACGAGCTTAACATCGCTGCCTGCTTTATAAGTTTCGCCGTCAGCAACGATAACGAAACGGTAATCCTGAGTGCCTTCGGTTGCACCGTCTCTTACAGAGAGGAATGCAGAGTAGGAATCAGTACCGAGGAGGAATGCGCCATCCTTGTCAAGAGTGATGGTACCTTCGTCGAAGTTCACCTTAGCCTTGCAACCGGAAAGGTCTGCAGGAGAACCTGCGTCATCCGCAAGGAAAGGATCAACGGTAGCGCCTTCAGCGTTGATGATACCGTCGAACACACCGGACATGGTAAGGGTTGCAACGTCATTGTCAGTACCGATAAAGCCGCCGACATAAACATTGCCTGCATTGTTAGTTACGTTGAAAGTACCGGTAACGGAAGCGTCAACAACGTTAACAGTGTGCTGTCTGTGCTTACCAACGAGACCGCCGATATATACAGTCTTGCCTTCTTCAACGCCGTCAAAGTTAATAGTACCGGTGAATGCGCAGTTGGTGTAGGTGTTGGTGCCGCTGTTGGTTCTAACATAACCAATCATTGCACCCACAGCACCGTCACCTGTAGCAGTATAAGTACCGCCGTAGGTGCAGTTGGTAAGCTGTGCTTCGTTAGCATAACCAATGAGACCGCCTGCGTTGAGGTCAGTACCAATAACGGTGATGTTAACATTGGAAGTTACGTTTTCAAGAGTAACGTTCTTAGCTTCCAAAGCGATGGTGGTTGCGTATCTACGAATGGTCTTGTTGTCAACCGATTCATCGGTGAAATCAACATTACCTTCAAAAGTAACATTCTTAACAGTACCGCCAACGATCTTCTTGAACAGGGGGTTGCTAAGACCGGAAACAGTTTTGCCCTGACCGTCGAGAGTACCTGCGAATTCGATGTTAACAGTGGGAGTGCCTTCGGGGAGAGTTACGTCTGCAGCCAGCTTGACAGTAGCGTCTGCAGCCATGGTAGCGAGTACAGTTGCAAAAGCCTCGCCGTCATTAGTAATCCAAGAACCGTCAGCCATATTGAATGCGCCGGAACCGGTAACGGTGCAGCCGTTGGCTTTAGCATAGAATTGACGCTGAGTGTTGGGATTGCCGTTAACGAGAACGTTCTTAGGAGCAACCACCGAACCGGTAATGGTAGAATCGGTAGCATTCTCGAAACAAGCTACGATACCGCCAAACCAGTTATAGCCAGCGCCGCCGGTGTTAACTGCGAGTTCGCCTGCGTTGATTGCTCTGGAAATAACGTGCTTACCGCCCTTAGCAAGACCAAGGATAGCGGAAATGGAGCCCATTGTGCCGGAGCCTGCTGTTTCGTTAACGGTGATCGATCCGGTGAAGACGCAGTCGATGTATTCGGAAGTGTCGGAACCACCGATGCTCGACCAACCAACGATACCGCCGATGCCGGCGTCATTGCCGGTCCAGTTTACGATGAGGTTACCTGCATAGGTAACATTCTTCATGGTAACAGCCTTAGCGTAACCAACGATACCGCCTGCATTGATGTTGAAAGAAGTGAGGGTGATGTCAACATTGGAAACAACGTTTTCAACTACAGCACCGTCTCTTGCATCTCTGGCAACGGTAGCGGTCTTGCGAAGCTCGCCATTGTCGGCACCTTCTGCAGTACCGTCAACTACGATTGCACCGTTAAGAGTTACGTTCTTAACAGTACCGGTGAGCTGCTTGAAGAGGGTGTTGGTGATACCGGAAACAGTGTAACCCTGACCGTCGAAGATGCCGGAGAAGGTATCTTCAAGGGTAACATTACCGGTTTCGCCGAGATCGATATCTGCAAGCAGAAGGATATTTCCCTTGTTTGCAGCAATTGCTGCGCGGAATTCGTCAGCAGTAGCAACGCCGGTTGCAACAACCGCGCTCTCTTCTGTGTTCTCTACGGTAACAGCGTTGTTATTAACAGCAGAAACAGCACCGCCATTCTTGGTGTAGAGAACGAGACCGCCGGCAACAGAATTCTTCACAGTCAAGCTTTTACCGCCTGCACTGCAAACCAAAGAAGCAGCTTCTACTCCTGTGATGGTACCATAGTTTTTGCAGTTCACGATGGTGTTTTCACCGGTAGAATACAGACTGCCAATCATACCGCCTGCCCAGTCATTCGAAGAAACAGAAGCGTAGTTCACGCAGTTTTGCATATCGAGTTTGTAGCCACCAGCCGGAGCTTGAATGTCACCCGTAAGGTTACCCACGATACCGCCAACGTTAGGAGCACGGCTTGTGTCGCCCTTAACCGAAGAATCCGCGTCTACAGAGCAGTTATAGAAAGAAATAGTGCCTGTTGCGGGATTGGCGGAATTTGACATACCAACGATACCGCCGACGTTACACTGACCTTTGGTATTGCCGGTGAACGAAACGTCAACGTTTTTAAGGTGGATGTTTTCAAAATGACCCTTGCCGGCCCAACCTACAACACCACCGATGTGGTTGTTTCTGTTGCCGGTCTGGTCAGCCGTCAAAGTAAGGGAGCAATCCTTGAGTGTAAGATTCTTAACGGTGGCAACACCCTGGTCAAGGTCGCGGATCAAAAGACCGAAGCCGTAGCCGTCGCTTTCAAAAGCCTGTTCAATATGAATGCCGCTGATTACGTGGCCGTTGCCGTCAAAGGTGCCTTTGAACACTTTGATGGGCGCCCATTCTTTGCCGGTCATGTCAATGTCAGCAGTCAGAATGATGTAAGCGTTGATATTAGCTTCAACCATAGTTGCGGACAATTCGTCTGCATTAGCAACAGGAATTGCAGTAACGTTGCCTTCGTTGGTAGCAACTTCGCCACTGGCAACAACGCCCGCTACAGTAATGCCTTCAGATGCAGTACCGTAGTTCAAGCAATTCTTAACACTAATGGTAGCAGAATTATCTCTGTTACGGCCTACAACAGCAGAAACATTGAATGTGGTCGCAGGAGCGGTAACAGTGAAAGTACCGCCGTTTACGCAGTTTTCAAAATTGTTTTCGCCGTTTCTTGCGATACCGATGATAGCACCGAGGTCAAGTGTACCGGTAGCTTCGCCGTTAACGGTCATTGTGCCGGTGAATGCGCAGTTGATGTAATTAGCGGTTCCGTTGTTATTGGTGTAACCAATGATACCGCCGATACCGGCGCCGGCGCCGTTCCAAGTTGCAACGTAGTCACCTGCGTAGGTAACGTTTTCAAAGGTAACGCTCTTACCGTAACCGATGATACCACCTGCGTTCAGGTCAGAAGCCGACATTGTGATATCAACGTAAGAAGTAACGTTCTGGATAAAAGAGTTGTTCTCTTCATCATAAGCAATGGTAGCTGCTTTTCTGTTGTCAGAGGTAATAGCACCTTCAACAACTACATCTTTAACAGTAGCGCCCGAAAGCTTGTTGAAAAGAGTGTTGGTAATACCGGAGAGTGTAAAGCCCTTACCGTCAAACTTACCGGTAAAGGTACCGGGCATAGTGGTATTACCGTTGGTGAGTGTGATGTCGTTTGCCAATTCGATGGTAGCAGCTGCATTCGCTTCAACCATAGCGGCAGCGAATTCTTCTTCGTTGGTTACAGTGATAACTGCAGGATCATCTGCGCTGACAACAAAGCCAACAACAGCGATGGAAACCATGAGAAGCACAGCGAGGAGCACCGAAAGGTGTTTAACTGTTTTCATAATGATAATTCCTTTCTGATTATGAAAAAAAATTGTGAATGCGGTATCATGCTTTTCAGGGAGCAAGACGCCTTTTTCTGTCCTGATGCGGCAAGACAGAAAAGACAGCTTTGTGCAAACTGCCTTTGATTACCAATATTCTATCACAATTTTTGTTATTTTGCAAACCTTTTTCGCTTTTTACAAGTCACGAAGTTTTGTTTCGTCCGTTTACATCATTGCTCTCTTTTGTTACATAACATTGTTCAAAAGGAATAATTTTTTGGTTTTTTTCGCTTTTTATCGAAAAAATTCGTTGATACGTCAACAAGCACTGTCTAAAATTCCCTCTAAAAAAGCAAAACACAAGCCCGATGCGTGCAGGCATCGGGCTTGTTGTCAGAAGGATTTATTCACCTTGTGTGTTCAAGACATTTGTTTCAAAATCGGCTTGTTTTTCGGTTTCAATCTGATGAACAACTTTGGTATTCAGCAGTTTTTCCAACGCAGCATTCACAGCCACGCGCAAATCTCCCGTGGGTGCGGTGGGATATTCCTTTTTGCGATAAACAAACGGCAATTCCTCATCGTAGTGATGAATCTCCGCAAGAGGCTTGCCGGTCAGAAGCGAAATCTCAAGACGCGAGATAAAGCTTTCCCAACGCGGGCGGTAAAAATCGGAAAGAAGTCCCTGCCACTCTCTTGCCGCATAGTCACGAAGCTCTGCAGCACCGGTGCGATCAGCCCAAAGGGTGATCTGCACGCGCGCATTCCATTCAAAGTAGGCTTTTTCGGCAGGTGTTTTTCCAAGGCGCTTTGCCTTTTCAAGCCAGTTGCCAAGCAGCATATCCGCATCGGTGCCCACTACTGCCTCTTGCAAGTCGATCAGAGTCAGCAACTCTTTGCCGAAGTAAGAAAGCGCAGCCATATTTCCTTCCCTATAGGCGGTCTGGATGCGGTTGGTAAAGAACCAAGAAAGATTGCTGAGCCCCTGTCTTGCCGCTTCCATCAAGTCTTTTCTGTAGGCAGGGTTATCTTTCAAGGCTTCGTAGTGTTCAAGCATCACCGAGATATAGTCAACAAACACACTCTGGTCCACAAAAGGATTGGGTCTTTTCGACCATCTTGAAGTGTGATCTGTTGTCAGCGTGGGGCGGGCGCAAAGAGCCGATTCGCCGCTCACAAGCTGTTCCCCATCCAGAACCTCACGGCAAAGCCGTACCCACACCGCTACAAGCTTATCGTCGCAAACGCCGTAGCGTGTCTTAATATAATAAGGAAGAAAATCCTCAAGCTCGGTCTTGTCACCAAACGCATTGTGAGCAAGGATCTCATAAATGATCTCGTTGCAGTTCACACCTTCCGGCATATATCCCATGCCGATGACATTCGCATCCTCGCGGTCAAGACAGGTGAACGGGCCTTTCAGAATACCCTCGGCATTGCCCTGATAATTGTACTGTCCGCCAAAGCAGAAAACAGCGCAATAGATCCACGGTACACCGCAATAGAGTTCACCCTCAAAATCAGCCTTTGCAGAAAGAGCCGTTACGATCGCACGACCCATGGGAATAGGACGCAGCATATCAGGCTTCGGTGACGCTGTCCAGCCCTGGAACACCCAAACGGCTTTTTCGTCGATCTCAGTCATCTTCCGGTAAACACGGCTGCTGTAATCGGCAAGATCGATACCTTGGGTACGACCGCCCTCGTGGAAGGGGTCAGCAGAATAATAATGTACGTTTTCCGCCCCCGCAATCTTTTTGCTTTCGGCATAGAAAAGCGATGCTATGCGGTCAAACAGCGGATCTTCAGGCATCAGAATGGCAGGTCGAGGGAAACCTACCCATTTGCCCTGATCCGCCAACTTCGCCTCAGGAAAATGCGCCAAGAAATCGGCAGGCACCATGCCTGCGTATCCCGCTATCATGGTGGAAGCGCCAAATGCCTGCATACGCAGATTGATCTTACCGGCAAGCTCTTTTCGTTCTTCGTACCACCAATCAGGCAGACCGCCCGCCCAGCCGGTCATGTTCATCATCCATTGCCAAGCGTAAAAGGCGGGACCGCACAGGAAGTTTTGAATGTCTTCCTCGGGATAGCCAATACCGCGCAGCGTTTCGCGCCACACGCTTTCAAGACCGATGGGATTCAAGATCATATTATAACCCGAAAGTAGCAGGTAGTCGAGCGTCTTTTCCCAGTCCTCCCAGGTATCAAAAGCATAAGTATAAGAGAAGGTACAGTAATTAAAGAAATACCGATACAAGAATTTACTCTTTCTCACGATCGGCTCACCCACAGTGGGGGGAACTTCGGGGAGCGTACCGCTTGTGGAAAGCACACCGATGCTATAGCCGCATCGCTCCTTCAGATACGCGTTGAAGCCCGCTGCAAGAGCCACGCCGCTTGTGGCGCAAATCTTAATCTTGCCGTCTTGGTCACACACTTCAAAAGAATCAAAACCGTCACCCTCAACAAGTTCCAAAAGAACAGCATCGGCATAGGTCTTATTTGTAACGCGTTCGATCAGAGCACACACTTCTTTGAGATCAGTCGAAGCGGGCATATTCTCCTGCTTGATCGCCACATCACGTTGTTGTGTTTTCATACAAAAGTCCTCCATAGCAGTTATCTTACTTGCATTATGACACACCTCAAGCAAAAAAGCAAGAAGAAATCGATATTTTCCTGAAATTTTTCGGCAAAAAAAGAGTGAGTCGAAATAACTCACTCTTTTTTAGGGCTTTGGTTATTTGATATCAACGATAACACGCTTGCCGTCGGCATTGGCAAGGGCCTTCATCACGGTGCGGATGGCTTTTGCAATCTTTCCGTGCTTGCCGATCACCTTACCCATATCGTCGGGAGCAACCGAAAGCTCAAGGGTGACAGACGCGTCGTCCTCGTCAACCACGAGAACAACAACCTCGTCAGGCTTGTCAACAAGCGCCTTGGCGATATGCGAAAGAATCAGTTTGTAGTCTGCCATCGGTCAAAGCCTCACTCAGTGATGCCTGTTTTCTTAAGCAGAACCTTAACAGTATCGGTGGGCTGTGCGCCGTTCTTGATCCAGGTCTTAGCCTTGTCAGCATCAATCTTGATTTCAGCAGGCTCGGTCATAGGATTGTAGGTACCGATTTCCTCGATGAATCTGCCGTCGCGGGGATATCTGGAATCTGCAACAACTACGCGATAGAAAGGAGCCTTCTTTGCACCCATTCTTCTAAGTCTGATTTTAACTGCCATTTGTTTTTTCCTCCGTAAAATATATATTTTTATTTTTTGAAAACAAGTATTGAGTGGAAAGATCAACCCATGGGGAACGGCATGCCGCGCTTGCCCATCTTTCCCGAGGCAAGCTGTTTCATCATCTTCTTGGTTTGATCGAACTGCTTGAGAAGACGGTTGACCTGTTCAACCGAGGTTCCGCTACCCGCGGCAATGCGCTTTTTGCGCGAGCCGTTGAGAATATCGGGGTTTCTTCTTTCGGCAGGCGTCATCGATTTGATGATCGCTTCGGTTCTCGCAATGGCGCGCTCGTCAATCTGCGCATCCTTCATGGCACCGGGCTTCATACCGGGGATCATACCGAGTAGGCTTTCCAGCGAGCCCATCTTTTTGATCTGCGCGAACTGATCGAGATAATCGTCAAGCGTGAAGGTTGCCTCGCGCATTTTCTTTTCAAGCTCTGCCGCCTTTTTCTCGTCATACGCCTGCTCCGCCTTTTCAATCAGCGAAAGCACGTCGCCCATGCCGAGGATTCTCGATGCCATGCGGTCGGGATAGAATGGCTCGATCTCGTCAAGCTTTTCACCCATACCGACGTATTTGATCGGCTTGCCCGTGATGTACCGCACGCTGAGCGCGGCGCCGCCTCGGGTATCGCCGTCCATTTTTGTCAAAATAACACCCGTGATGTCAAGCTTTTCGTTAAAGGTCTTGGCAACATCAACCGCCACCTGACCGGTCATCGCGTCAACCACCAAAAGGATTTCGGTGGGCTTTACCGCCTCTTTGATGTCGCAAAGCTCATCCATCATATCTTCGTCGATCTGCAGTCGGCCTGCGGTATCAATGAACACCACATCGTGACCGTGCTTTTCGGCGTGCTTCAAGCCCTCTTTGGCAATCTTAACGGGGCTGGTTTTGTCTCCCATGGTAAACACAGGGATACCGAGCTTTTCACCAACCACTTCAAGCTGTTTGATCGCGGCGGGACGGTAAACGTCGCACGCCACAAGCAAAGGGCGCTTGCCTTGCTTTTTGAGAAGACCCGCAAGCTTACCTGCGTGGGTGGTTTTACCTGCACCCTGAAGACCCGCCATCACAATGACTGTTGGGGGCTTCGGCGCAATGGTCAGCTTGGAAACTTCGCCGCCCATAATAGCACAAAGCTCTTCGTTTACAATTTTGATAATCTGCTGTGCCGGCACAAGGCTTTCAAGCACCTCGGCTCCCACAGCACGGTCGGTTACGGTTTTGACAAACGCTTTTACGACCATGAAGTTAACGTCTGCTTCGAGAAGCGCAAGCTTAACCTCACGCATTCCTTCTTTGACATCGGCAGGCGTCAGCTTTCCTTTACTCTTAAAACGCTTGAACGCGTTTGAAAGCTTATCGGTTAAATTTCCGAACATAGGGCACCTCCCTTTCGGTTGTTAAGCACGAAGCTGTTTTAAGGCTTCGCTGATCGCGTCATCCGAAACACCAAGTTCCAAAAGACGCCCTTCAATGAGTTTCACAGTGTCACGGCGCAATCTCCACGCAGCAAGAAAACCAAGCGTTTCTTCCGCATCGGAAGGAATGGCTTCCGCCTTTTTAAGACCGTCGCGCACGCCCTGACGGGTAATGCCCGTATTGGCGGCAATTTCGGTGAGCGAAAGATCGTCGTTGTAATAATACTCACAAAGCTCGCGCTGCCTCTCGGAAAGAAGTCCGCCGTAAAAATCGTAAAGCAACGCCATATTGCGCATCTCTTCGGCTTTCACGCGTATCCCTCCTCGGTGTAAAGTAAACCCCTTGCACGCAAGCATTTTACTTGCACGCAAGCAGACAGCTTTACAAGTATAGCACAGCTCCCCCCTCTTGTCAAGAGGTTTTGTAAAAATATTTGCGGCTGTTTTGTAAAAAAACCACAGCTTTGCATTCAAAAAGGAAGCCCCTGAAGGCTTCCTTTTTATCATCAATCGCAGTTTTCCCAGTTGTGGTAAACATTCTGCACGTCATCGTCGTCTTCGAGATGCTCGAGCATCTTGTTCATGTTTTCAATATCCTTCTCATCGGTCAGTTCAATGTAAGAGGAAGGAATCTTGTCTTCTTCCGCCGAAAGGATCACATAACCCTTGGCAATCAAAGCATCGCGTACCGCGGCAAGATCGTTGACCTCTGTGGTCACTTCAAACGCACCGTCTTCTGCCGAAAAATCGGAAGCGCCTGCTTCAAGAGCATCTTCCATCAGCTGGTCTTCATCCTTCACGGAAGCCGCGTCCACCACGATCACACCGGCATCGGTGAACATATAGGAAACGCATCCGCTCGAGCCGAGGTTGCCGCCGAACTTGTCAAAATAGTGGCGCACGTTGCCGGCGGTGCGGTTTTTGTTGTCGGTCGCAGTGGTCACGATCACGGCAACGCCCGAAGGACCGTAGCCTTCATAGGTGATCTCGTCGTAGTTGACCGCTTCGTTGCCCGAATATTTTTCAATCACGCGCTTGATGTTGTCGTTGGGCACGTTCAGGCTCTTTGCCTTGGTAATAAGGTCAGCAAGCTTGCCGTTCGAAACAGGATCGGGACCGCCGTCGCGGATGGCAATTGCCATTTCCTTGCCGATCTTGGTGAAGACTTTCGCTCTTTGCGCGTCAGTCTTTTCTTTTTTGTGCATTATGTTTTTCCATTTGCTATGTCCGGACATATCGTTATCTTCCTTTCAATGTGAAGTTAAATTTTTTCGGGAGTTTTCAGGCAGATCAGCGAAAGCGCGCTGGAAAGCACGGTACGTGTGGCTTTCACCATCATCGCGCGCGAAGTATTGACAGTGCCGTCTTTTTCCATGATGCGGCATTCCTGATAGAACTTGTTAAAGGCAGTTGCCACGTCAAGAATATAGCGAGTCACCACAGAGGGCTCATGCTCACGAAGCGCATTCTTGACCACCTCGCCAAAGCGCGAAAGGGTCTTGGCAATCGCAAATTCATAGGGAGAATCGTAGCGGATCGCATCGCAGGAAAGCTCACCCGTCTTTTCAAGAATTGAGGAGCAGCGCGCATAGGTGTACTGCGCATAAGGGCCTGTATTGCCGTCAAAGGAAAGCGCATCGTCCATGTTAAAATCACTGTCCTTAATTCTGCCGTTCAAGAGATAATAGAAAACAACGGCACCCACGCCAACCGCTTTTGCGGTTTCTTCTTTGTTTTCAAGATCAGGATTCTTTTCATTGATCACCGAAAGGCACTTGTCAATGGCGGTATCAAAGAGATCGCGCAGAAGAATCACGTTGCCGGTACGGGTCGCAAGCTTCGCGCCGCCGATCGAAAGCGTGCCGTAAGGCACGTGAACCAGCTTGTCCGCCCAATCGTAGCCCATCATTTCCACAACCTTGAACCACTGTGCAAAGTGCAGACTCTGACCCGAGGAGGTTACATAAATGCACTTGTCAAAATCATATGTGCGCTTTCTGTAAACCGCCGCCGCAATGTCGCGGGTTGGATACAGCGTAGAGCCGTCGCGCTTCAGGATCAGACAAGGCGGCATGCCGTATTCTTCCAGATTCACGATGGTTGCGCCGTCGTCAATCGTGAGAAGACCTTTTTCGCGCATCAGATCGATCTGTTCCTGCATCTTGTCGGTATAGAACGCTTCGCCGTTGTAGGAATCAAATTCAATGCCGAGAAGATCGTAGGTTTTCTTATATTCAGCAAGAGAGATCGCAATGATCTTCTTCCAGATAGCAATGTTTTCAGCATCGCCAAGCTCCATCTTGTGGAATTCGGCGCGCGCTTCTTCGTTGAGAGACGGATCTTTTTCGGCTTCCTCGTGGAATTTTACGTAAATTGCCACAAGATCGTCAATGCCTGCCGTATCAAGGCTTTCCACCGAGCTGAAGCGGCGCAAAGCGCAAATGATCTTGCCGAACTGTGTGCCCCAGTCACCGAGGTGGTTGATGCCCACGCAGGTGTAACCCGAAAACTCGTGAAGCTTTTTGAGCGAATGACCGATCACAGTCGTGCCGAGGTGTCCGATATGGAAAGGCTTTGCCACGTTGGGCGAGGAATAGTCAAGCACGCAGACCTTGCCCTTGCCGTCTTCGTTTTTACCGTAATCTTCGCCTTTTTCAAGCACTTTTTTCACCACTTCGGCATAATACTCACCGCTGATGGTAAAATTGAGGTAACCACCGGTTGCCACCGCTTTGGCAACACCCGCAACCGAAAGGCGCTCCGCAAAATCCTTTGCGATCATCACGGGAGATTTGCGCATCACCTTGGCAAACTTAAAGCAAGGAAGCGCAAGGTCGCCAAGCGTCGCATCGGGCGGATATTCCAAAGATGCCGCAATATCAGAAGCGTCAACCGCGCCACCAGAAAGCTTCGCCACCTCTTCGGCAATCTTCTTCTTGAGTTCTGTCATATAAGATCCTCTTTCTTCGGCGGATAAGACCGCCTCATAAAATCACATACACAATTATAATAGCACAAATAAAGCGTGATTTCAATACCAATTTCGATAATTTCGCAAAAATCATGATCATAGCGTTTGATATAACAAAAAAAGAGAGCACACGTCATTTTATGACATATACTCTCTTGCTTTATTGCGTTTGCGTTTGATTGCCTTCACCGTCGTACACATACTCGCAAAGCCGGTTGTAGGAATTGGTGCCTCATAACGCCAAACGATAAAGCCCCCGAGAATCTCGGGGGCTTAGAGTGCAAACAAAAGAAATTCCTCACAAGTTTTTTATTATGGTGCTTAACGAAGAGTAACGTCAGTTTGGCACAAACGATCTCCAAGCCGCGGTCGACCAAGCAGAATCATGATAATTTCAACCGGCATCAAAACCAAAGTCACGTTACGGAACAGCCGTTGATACCACTTGGCTTTCCATCCGGTTTTGCAACTTACCACTTGGATATGCATAAGTCGCTTTCCTATACCGATCAGATCCTTAGAAAGTAAAACTACCATGAAACACCGTGAAAAAAGAAAACGCGGATTGATAGTGCCTAAGATTTCCAACTCGTGCAGAAATGCCACTACAAAAGCAACGAAAAAACAAGAAATTGCACCATCGATCGTATAGGCTACAAAACGCTTGATATCGCTTGACCTCAGAGTAAAAGAATAGCTTGTGTTGTTTAAATTGTTATTCATATCGTTTCCTCCGTTGATGACTTGGAGTTGAATTGTTTTCTAACGTTTATCTAATCTTATTATATCACATATTGGTATTTCTGTCAAGGCACGGAAATTTCGAAAAAACCATTTTCTTTTCAAAAAACATTGAAAAAAACAAAACTTTGTGTTAAAATAAGCTAAAATAAACAAAAAAATTTACCAACTCACAAGGAGACTATTATGGCTCTGATTCATCTTAATTTTCACTCGGACGTGCTTCGCATGGCTGTGTCCTGCGACGTGATTCTTCCGCAAAAAAGCAGAAATCTGATCGGCATGAAAACCGAAGCCACCGAAACCTACCCCACCCTTTGGCTTTTGCACGGCCTTTCTGACGACCACACCATCTGGCAGCGCCGCACCTCGATCGAGCGCTACGCCGCCGAGCGCGGCATTGCCGTTGTGATGCCCAACTGTGAAAGAAGCTGGTATTGCGACATGAAATACGGCGGCGCGTTTTTCACATTCCTCACCGACGAGCTACCTGCCGTTTGCCGCAGCTTTTTCAAGGGTATGTCGGCAGAGCGCGACATGAACCTCATCGCCGGCCTTTCGATGGGCGGCTACGGCGCTTTGAAATGTGCCCTCACCTACCCCGAGCGTTACCGCGCTGCCGCTTCTCTTTCGGGTGCTGTGGACATTGCCGCCTGCGTTGACGGCAAAAGCCTGATGAGCGAAGCGTATTGGTATTCAGTCCTTGGTGATTTTGATAAAATCCGCGGCAGCAAAAACGACCTTTTCCACATCGCCACTCTCGCCGCCGAAAAAGAAAACCTCCCCGCGCTTTACCTTTGGTGCGGCACCGAAGACTTTCTTCTCGACTCGAACCGCAAGCTGAAAGCACACCTTGACACCCTTGGCATCGCTCACACCTATGAGGAAAGCCAAGGCAACCACGGCTGGGGCTGGTGGGATCTGCATATTCAGGACGCACTCCGCTTTTTCTTTGACAAAAAATAATATTTTTTCGTGAATACGTCTTGTTTTTATTGCAAAAGAGTATTATAATACAAGTTAGTAAGAAACATAAAGGACAAAGATGCGAAAAGCATCTCATAGGAAAGGACGCATTATGCTTAACATCCGTTACGAACTCACACAGAACAAAAAAGAAAAACCCGATTATAATAAACTCGGCTTCGGTCAGTATTTCACCGACCATATGTTTTTGATGAACTATTCCACCGAAAAGGGCTGGCACGATGCCCGCATCGTTCCCTACGGTCCGCTCTCTCTCGACCCTGCTTGCGCTGTATTCCACTACGCACAGGAAATGTTTGAGGGCATGAAGGCGTATAAGACCGCTGACGGCACCATTCAGCTCTTCCGCCCCATGAAGAACATTGAAAGAATGAACAACACCAACGAAAGAATGTGCATTCCCAAGGTGGATCCCGATGACATTCTCGAAGCCATCAAGGCAGTCGTTGCCGTTGACGCCGATTGGGTGCCCGAAGAAGAAGGCAAGTCGCTCTACATCCGTCCCTTCATCTTCGCAACCGACGCAAGACTCGGCGTGCATCCCTCTCACACCTATCTCTTCGCGATTATTCTCTTGCCTGTCGGTGCATACTATGCCAGCGGCATCAATCCGGTTAAGATCTGCATCGAACGCGAATACGTCCGCGCTGTTAAGGGCGGCACAGGCTACGCCAAGGTAGGCGGCAACTACGCATCCTCGCTCAAGGGTCAGGAAAAGGCAGAGTCTATGGGCTACGCTCAGGTACTCTGGCTCGACGGTATTGAAAGAAAATACATCGACGAAGTGGGCGCGATGAATGTGTTCTTCGTGATTGACGGCGAAGTCATCACCCCCGCCCTCAACGAAGGCAACATTCTACCCGGCGTTACCCGCGCTTCGGCAATTGGGCTTTTGAAGAGCTGGGGACTGACCGTAACCGAGCGTCGTCTTGCCATTGACGAAGTGCTTTCTGCTGCCGCAGATGGCAAGCTCAACGAAGCGTTCGGCACAGGTACTGCCGCTGTTATCTCTCCGATTGGCGAGCTCAACGACGGCGGTGTGAAGCATATCATCAACAACGGCGAGATCGGCACGATCTCCAAGCGTCTTTACGATACCCTCACAGGCATTCAGTGGGGTACTGTGGAAGACACCCTCGGCTGGACAGTCAAGGTACAGTAACCAAATCAAAAGGGAGCGTCAAAATACCACGCTCCCTTTTTTACACCAAACCAAAGAGGAACCTTATGGTCAAACGATTTTTCAAAAAATGGCATGAATACTGCCCGATCTACACTATCGTCGTGCTGATGCTGCTTCCCGTCACCCTTCTTTTGCATATTCTCAGCATCTTAATTCCTGCATTTGCTGATTTTGTCAACCGCGTACCCGCGCAAGCCGTGCGCTTTCTCCTTGCCAAAATCACCGGCATTCTTCCCTTTTCGCTTGCCGAGATTCTCTTTATCATTCTCATTCCGCTTGCTGTTTTTGGCATGGTGGTTTCTTTCAAGCTTGCCAAGAAGGAAGATCCCAAGCCCTCTCGCTACTATCTTTCCTCACTCCTCGGCGCGTTTGTCACCTTGTATATCCTCTTTGTCTTTACCCTTGGTACGTCCTATTTCACCACCACGATTGACAAAGAGCTCGCCCTTGACAAAAACAAAATCACCAAGGAAGAGCTCTTTGAAACAGCAAATGAAGTCAGAATCCAAGCCGAAAAAGAGCTTGATCAGCTTTTCTTCCGAGAAGACGGAAGCTCAGTCATGCCGTACGATCTTGATACCTTAAACGATAAACTCAACCAAACCTATGAAAAAATTGCATTGAAGTACGACTTTATCCCCGACCTTTCCTCAAACGTCAAGCCGATTCTTTTGAGCCGCGCCTTAACCTATACGCATATGTCGGGGCTTTACACCTATATGACAGGCGAAGCGAACATCAACACGCATTTCCCCGACAGCACACTGCCCTTCACCATGGCACACGAAATGGCGCACCAGAGGGGCATTGCGCGCGAGGATGAAGCAAATTTTGTGGCATTTCTCGTCACCATGGAAAGCAACGACCCCTATATCCGCTACAGCGGCTATTATGAGATCTTCAAGTATTTTGTCAATGCTCTGTACGATACCGACCATAGTCTTTTTAAAGAGCTCTATGCCCGAACAGACAATAGACTGATTGGCGAAATCCTTGCCTTCAACGAGTTTTTCAAACCGTATCAAAACAGCACCGCCGCCACCGTTACGGGAACCATCAACAACGCGTATCAACAGATCCAAGGCGTGGAAGAAGGCATTGCCAGCTACGGCCTTGTGGTGGATCTCACCGTGGCATACCATAAAAAGAACGGCTCGCTCGACTGATACCAAACCGAAAACGTCGCATATACTGAAAGCGAAAAGACGGCAAACATCACTTGTTTTTACCGTTCTAAAAAAACAAGAATTATTTTCCGAAATTCACATTTGTTCACATCCCGTTCACACTTTCGTGCTATACTGTAAACAGTTTAAAAAGGCTTGTTTTTGGCGATTGTTTTTTTATGAAAAAATCAATCCCATTACCCCTCGATCCGTCTTTTCTCTTAAGTTTTTGACAAAGGAGTTTCGCAGGAATCACAAAGAAGCGATAAGCGTATCCCATGGAAAAAATAGTTATTTGCGGCAAAAAACCGCTGTACGGCACCATCGACATTGCGGGCATGAAAAATGCCGCGTTGCCGATTCTGTTTGCTACCGTGCTTGTCGGCGGAAAATTTTATATTGAAAATCTGCCGGATGTCAGCGATATCAATCTGACACTCGATATTCTCACGCGCCTTGGCGCATCCTGTGTACGAAACGGCAGCGTTACCGAAATCGACACGACCGACATCGACCCCACCACCGAGCTTCCTTTGGATGTGGTCAAAAAAATGCGCGCGTCTTACTATCTTGTAGGCGCAGAGCTTGGCCGTTACAGCAAAGCGCACGTCGGTTATCCCGGCGGATGTGATTTTGGCACGCGCCCGATCGACCAGCACTTAAAATGCTTCCGCACGCTTGGCGCTACTGCCGATGTCAACGGCGGCTATATCGAAGCCTACGCCAAAGACGGTCTTTACGGCAACCATATTTTCTTTGACGTTGTTTCGGTCGGTGCTACCGTAAACGCCATTCTTGCCGCCACGCGGGCAGACGGCTTCACCGTCATTGAAAATGCCGCACGCGAGCCGCACATCGTTGCGCTTGCCAGCTTTCTCAATATGTGCGGCGCACACATCACAGGTGCCGGTACAGACACCATCAAAATCCGCGGAGAAAAAGAGCTCCACGGCTCCTCTTACGATATCATCCCCGATATGATTGAAGCAGGCACCTACATGGTTGCCGTAGCCGCCGCAGGCGGCAGAGTAATGATCCGCAACATCATTCCCAAGCACATGGAATCGGTTACGGCAAAGCTTGTGGAAATGGGTGTTACGGTCAACATAGGCGACGATTACGCCGAAATCATACGCGACCCCGAAAAACCGCTTTCGCGCATCATGGTCAAGGCAGTTCCCTACCCCGGTTTCCCCACCGATATGCAACCGCAGATTTGCGCACTCACCTGCCAGGCAGAAGGCACAAGCTACGTATCCGAAGGTGTGTGGGATAACCGTTTCCGCTATGTGGAAGAGCTCATGCGTATGGGCGCTCACATTCTTGTGGAGGGCAAAACCGCCATTGTAGAGGGCGGCGTACCCCTGAAGGGCACGCAAGTCAGTGCAGTGGATCTGCGCGGCGGTGCCGCCGTGATCATCGCAGCCCTTGCCGCCGAAGGCATTACGGTAATCGACAATATCGTTCTGATCGAGCGTGGTTATGACGATATCGTCGGCAAGCTTTCAGCCGTCGGTGCCGACATCCGCAAGGTATCTTTTCCCGATTAAATGCAAGAATGGTGAATTTCTCTTTTTGAAATTCACCATTCTTTATCCCACAAAGAAAGGCATTTGCCATGCAGATCATCAAAATCAAGAAAAATGATGCCGGTCAAAGGCTGGATAAATTCTTAACCAAAGCACTTCCCGCCCTGCCCACATCGCTTCTTTACAAGTACATACGCCTAAAAAAAACCAAATTAAACCGCAAGCGCTGTGAAGCCAACACCGTTCTCACCGAGGGCGATGAGATCACGCTTTTCATCAAAGACGAATTTTTTGAAAAGAAAAGCGAGGACGCATTCCGCATCCTTACGCCAAAGATCGACGTGATATATGAAGATGAAAACATTCTGCTCGTCAACAAACGCGCGGGCATGATTGTCCATTCCGACGATAAAGAGGACACAAACACCCTGATCTCACATATCAAGGCCTATCTTTTCCGAAAAGGTGAGTATGATCCCGACAACGAGCAAAGCTTTTCCCCCGCCCTTTGCAACCGCATCGACCGCAACACCTGCGGCATCGTGATTGCCGCTAAAAACGCAGAAGCCTTGCGTGTGATCAACGAAAAGATCAAAGAAAGAAGCATCAAAAAGAAATACCTCGCCGCCGCCCATGGGCTTTTTGACAAAAAAGAAGACACCCTGCGCGGCTATCTCACGAAGGATTCCGATAAAAACCTCGTCACCGTCTATACCAAAAAGCCGAAGGATGCGCCCTCGCACGAGATCAAGGAAATCATCACCAAATACCGCACGCTTGCCGAAAAAAACGGCAATACCCTGCTTGAAGTGGAGCTTGTCACAGGCAGAACACACCAGATCCGCGCGCACTTTTCCTCAATCAACCATCCGCTTGTGGGGGACGGCAAATACGGCATCAACAAAAACGACCGCGCCAAGGGCTATAAGTTTCAAGCCCTCTGCTCCTATCAGGTCACCTTTGACTTTCCTGCCGAGGGTATCTTAAGCAATCTCGCGGGCAAAACCTTTTCTCTCAAAAAAGACTCCGTTTGGTTTGTTAAAGACCTTTTTGGATGGAGTTAACTGCTTTTTTATTTATCGACCCATATTGATATTGACTTTATTTCCTAAATCTGTTATAATTGAAATATTAAAAAACAAGGAGAAAAACAATGGCCAAAAAATTTGTCACGAAAGTTATCATTGCAGTCCTGATTCTGTCTATGATGCTGTCTCTTGCTGTTGCCTGCGATAGTTCCGAAACAAACACCACAAAGCCCACCCAAACAACCGGACCTAACACGAATGGTCCTGATGCTCCCGAAACCACCGACCCCCAAATTACGACCACCACGCCCACCACGAAAATAGCATATCCCGCGCAGCTGGAAGGTGTCAAAGAGGATCTGGAAGATACCGTCGTTCAGATGATTTACGTTGAAGGCGAAGAAGGCATCTACACCGCCAAATCTCTTTGGGTCGATGAAGCATCCTCAGGCGATATTGACGCAGTTGACCAGCAAGTCATCGACAGAAACAACCGTGTTTTTGAAGATCTCGGCATCACCGTTGAACCCTTTACCGACCCAACTCTCGGTGTTTCAGGTCTTTACACCTATGCCAAGACCTACTTTGACGTACAGGATCCCGGTATTGACATATATTGCGGCTATCAGTACTTTGACTTAAAAGTTGCCCTCACCGGCAATCTTCTGAACCTCAACACCATCGTCAACGACAACCGCGAAACCATCATCGACATCACACAGCCCTACTGGGCAACCAACTACATCAACTCGATCACCTATAACGATTATCTCTATTGGGTCACCGGTGACCTTTCTCTGCGTTACACAGGCGGTCTCTACTGCACTTTTGTCAACCTCGACCTTTACGATCAGTTTGTCAGAAACAACTATGACGGCAAGTCGATTTACGACATCGTTAACGAAAAGAGATGGACCATGCAAACCATGCTCGACATGGCGGATATGGTTGATTTCGACATGAACAACGACGGCAAAGCCTCTGCAGACGACCGTCTCGGCATCGTCTTCAGAACCGGTGATATCATGGACAGCTTCCCTTTCAGCTGTAAGATCAGTTTTTCATCGAGATCCACCACCAACGGCAAAGACACCATCGCCCTTGCACTGAACACCGATAAGAGAGCGGCTAAACTTGCTGACTACATTGCCACCATGTTCAACTCTATCTATTCGTTCCAAGCAGATCCCGAAACCATGCTGCCGATCTTCGCCGAAGGTAATGCGCTCTTCACATTTGACAAACTGTACCGCTCTTCTGTAGACCTTTCTGCCATGGACAGATTTGCCATCATCCCCCTGCCGCTTCTGGATAATAACCAAGACAATTACGGCTCCGGTACACACGACGGTCTTACCCTCTTCGGTATTTCCAGATATTCCAACTGCCCCATGGCATCGGCTGCCACCCTTGAACTGATGGCATACTACAGCTATCTGCTCGTAACGCCCACCTATATCGAATCGGTTCTCAAGGGCTCTGAAACCATTCACGACCCCGAATCGATCGTCATGATCGATAAGATCCGCGCAGGCTTTGACTCTGACTTTGTAGCCGCTTGGTCTGACAAACTCGGCGGTATCGTTCACCTCTTCCGTGACAAAAACAGCTGCGAAAGATTCGCTTCTACCGTTAAGGCCAACTCTCGCTCATGGACTGCCAGTCTTACCGCTCTTCTCAATGAGCTTGATGCCGTCGCAAGTAAGCAATAAATAACAGTCTCAAAAAACAACAACGGTTTTTCAACCGCTGTTGTTTTTTTTATCAAAGCATTGACTTTTTACCATTTTTCGGTTATAATGAAGAAAATAAGAAAACAAGGAGACGAACCATGGCAAAAACACTGTTTACCAAAATCATCATTGCCATTCTACTTTTGTCCCTGATGCTGCCCTTGGCAGTTTCGTGCGGTGAAAGCGAAACCACTACGTCAAAACCCGCAGGTACAAACGATCCCTCTGGCACCGATGATCCCACGCAAACCACAGGTACTCCTGCAGAAACCACCACACCCAAAACAACACAACCGAAGGTTGACTATCCCGTGCAGCTTGAGGGTATTCGGGATGACATGGAAGACTCTGTTGTTCAGTTCATCTACGTTGAAGGCGAAGAAGGCATTTACACCGCCAAATCCCTTTGGGTTGATGAAGAGACCGTTACCGAGCTCGATGCCGTTGACCAGCAAACAATCGACAGAAATAACCGTATCCACGAAGACATCGGTGTCACCATCGAACCGATCACCGACCCAACTCTTGGCATTTCCGGTCTTTACACCTTCGCTAAGACCTACTTTGATGTACAGGATCCCGGCGTTGACGTTTACTGCGGCTTCCAGTACTACGATTTAAAGGTTGCTCTCACCGGTTGCATCATGAACCTCAACACCATCGTTAACGAAAATCAGGAAACCCTCATCGACATCACACAGCCTTATTGGGCAACCGACTACATCAACTCGATTACTTACAACGACCTTCTCTTCTGGGTAACCGGTGACCTTTCTCTGCGTTACACAGGCGGTCTCTACTGCACTTTTGTCAACCTCGACCTTTATGATCAGTATGTCAGAAACAACTACGACGGCAAATCGATCTACGAGATCGTGAACGAAAAGAAGTGGACCATGCAGACCATGATCGATATGGCTGATATGGCTGACTTCGATTTCAATTCCGACGGTAAACTTTCTTCTGATGAACGTATCGGTCTTCTTTGGAGAACCGGTGACATTCTTGACGGTATTCCCTTCGGATGCAAGATCGGCTACTCGACAAGATCCACCACCAACGGAAAAGACACCATTGCCATTGCTTTACCCACCGACGAAAGAGGCTCCAAGCTTGCCGGTTATATCGCCTCTTTCTTCAGCGCACATTACGCTTACAGAGCAGACTTCGACACCATGCTGCCTATCTTTGCTCAAGGCAACGCGCTCTTTACCATTGATAAGCTGTACCGCTCCTCGATTGACCTTTATGCGATGGAACGCTTCGCAATCATTCCCACGCCTCTTCTTGATGGATCCCAGGATGATTACGGCTCGGGTACACATGACGGTCTTACCATCTTCGGTATCTCCAAGTATTCCAACTGCCCCAAGGCTGCCGCCGCAACGCTTGAACTTATGGCGTACTACGGTTACCTTCTCGTAACACCCACCTACATCGAATCGGTTCTCAAAGGCTCCGAAACGATTCACGACCCCGACTCCATCGTTATGATCGATAAGATCCGTGCAGGCTTTGACTCCGACTTTGCAGCAGCATGGACCGAAAGAATCGGTGAGATCACCTATATGTTCCGTGGAGAAAACGTTCTTTCATACTCCTCCATGATTAAGACAAAAACCCGTATTTGGACCACAAACCTTAAAAGACTCCTTGAGGAGCTTGACGCGGTTGGCGCCCAACAATAAAGCAAAAATAAACCTGCCGAAACTGCACAAGTCCGTTAAAAACGGACAATTGAAAAAAAGACCCTCCTATGGTAGAATTAAGATATCTACCATAGGAGGAATTTTTATGCCAAGAGAGTACCGACACATCGAACAGTATGCAAAAGAGATAGAAGAACTTCAAG
>JAFXJX010000036.1 GCA_017532025.1 Clostridia bacterium
CGGACAACTTGCTTGATCTCACGGAAAATATTCTTGAATACGAGCAGAATACGCGAGATCTTAAAGCCGCCTGCCGTTGAGCCGGCGCACGCGCCTGTGATCATCAGAAGAATGATGACTGTCAGGGAAAGTGTTGGCCAGAGTTCAAAATGTTCTGTCACAAAGCCTGTGGTGGAGATAATAGAGGCTACTTGGAAGAACGCGGCGCGGATGCCGTCCCCGGCACTTGCAAACATCTGCCAAGTATTGATCACAATGGCAACCGTTGCCGCCAAAACAATGGCAAAATAAGCGCGAAGCTCTTCGTTTTTGAGTACATCGCGGATCTTACCGATGAGAATGAAGAAAAAGATGTTGAAGTTAATGCCAAAGATCAGCATAAAGACGGCAATGATCCACTCGGCGGCGGGGTTGGCGTAACCTGCGATCGAATCATTCATCACCGAGAAGCCGCCTGTGCCTGCTGTGGCAAAGGAAGTGACAATGGCATCGTAAAGCGGAAATCCGGCAATCAGAAGGGCAATGACTTCGATGACGGTCAAAGCCAAATAAATCGCGTAAAGGATCAGTGCGGTGCGGCGGAGCTTGGGCACCAGCTTGCCTTTGGTGGGGCCGGGGACTTCGGCACGCAGAAGGTGAATGGCACGTCCGTCATCCGACGGCAGAATGGCGAGCATGAAGACGAGCACGCCCATACCGCCGATCCAATGCGTGAAGCTGCGCCAGAAGAGAATGCCTCGGCCTAAGGATTCTATCTCGGTCAGTATGGAAGCACCCGTGGTGGTGAAGCCCGAAACGGTTTCAAAAAAGGCATCGATATAGTTGGGAATGGCGCCGCTGAAGACAAAGGGAAGAGCGCCGAATGCTGACATCACGATCCACGATGCGGCAACGCAGACAAAGCCTTCTTTGGCAAAGATCTGCTTGTTTTTCGGCTTGAAGATCAAAGAGGGAAGTGCCAAAGCCGAAAGAATGATCATGGTGTATAAAAAGGGCAGTATGCTCTCGCCGTACCACAACGCTGTTGCCATGGGCAGTGCCAAAAACGCTGCCTCGATCAACAGGATGATACTGAGCAAATAGCCAATCATCCGATAATTCATTATTTGACAATATCCTTAATGTTGGTGAGTTGTTGGTCGGAGGTGGTAATGATCAGTACCGTATCTCCTTTGTGAATGGCATCAAGACCCGAAGGAATGACAACTTTTCTGCCTCGGATCAGGCAGGCGATCAGAATGCCGCGTCTTGGGCGCAGGTCTTTGAGCGGAATACCGGTTATACCTTCAATGTCCTGCTTGATTGAAAATTCGATCGCTTCGGCGTTGCCGTCCATGATCTTGTGGAGCGATTCGATTTCCGAATCGGCATCGTCCGAGAGGGCGCGTACATACTGCAGAATAGCGGTAGCGGTGATCGTCTTGGGTGTGACAATACTTTGTAAGTCGGTGGAAGCAAAAAAGTCTACATAAGAAAGCTTGTGGATCAGCGTGATGATCTTGGGCACTTTTTTGGTGCGTGCATACAACGACATGATGACGTTTTCTTCGTCTTTATCCGCAAGCGCCAGAAATGCGTCGGTGCGCTCAATGCCCTCGGCAAGCAGAACCTCTTGCTTGGTACCGTCGTCACGCACCACTGTGCTGCCGTAGGCATCTGTCAGTGCATAGCACCGTGCGTTGTCACGTTCGATGATGGTAGAATTGATTTTGGATTGCTTCAGCATGCCTTCCAGATGATAGGTAATGGCACCGCCGCCCACGATAAGGATATTCTTGGCGGGCTGCTTAAACATTTTTGCCGCTTTGAAGAGGCGGTTGAGCTCTTCGTCAGGCGCGGTAATACCGATAATATCGCCTTCCTGCAGAACAAACGTGCCGGAAGGAATGATCATTTCCCCTCCGCGCAAAACGCCGCAGACGAGAAAATTCACCTTTAAGGAAGAACGCAGATCGAACAGCGATTTGTTGCAGAAAGGGGAGTTTGCCGTGACGGCAAATTCCACAAGCTCCACTTTGCCGCGGTAAAAGGTCTCAACCTTGGCAGCAGAGGGGTAGCGGAGCATACGGTAGATCTTTTTGGCGGCGGCAAGCTCGGGATTGATCGTCATAGAAAGGTTCATATCTTGCTTGATCAGCTGTAGCATTTCGGAATAGTCTGGGTTGCCCACGCGTGCAATGGTGTTTCTTGTACCAAGCTTGCGTGCGGCAAGACAGCAGAGCATATTGACCTCGTCACTCGGTGTGACCGAGATCACAAGGTCGGCTTTGTCAGCCCCTGCTTTGCGCAGGACTGAAATATCAATGCCGCTGCCCACAACGCCGATGACGTCACATATATTGGATATTTCCGAAACGGCTTGTTCGTGGTCGTCAACCACGGTAATGTCATGCCCTTCACGGGCAATTTGCGAGCAGATGCCTGTACCCACCGTACCGCAACCGATGATGATAATCTTCATACAAAACTACTTCCTTTTCTGAAAGGATTTCTTTTTCTATTATAAATCTTTTTTCACAAAAAAGCAAGGGGTATAATATTGACTCTTTGCATGAATTGGTGATATAATATATCCATCAAAACACAGAAAGGAACTGTTATGAAACGCATAATCTTTTTACTTCTGCTGATTTGCGTCAATTTCATGTTTGTTATGCTGGCAGGCTGCGGTGATCAGCCCGCGCAAAGTGACACAACGCAGGATACGACCGCTGTGCGTGTGCAAGAAACGCTCACAACGACCGCATCCCCGACTATTGAAAGCACAACTGCTCCCGAGACAACAGAAGCGCCTGCTGAGGTGGTAAAGAGCGATTTTGAGATCTATCAATCCAACTCCATCACGCCCTCATCCTGCAACTATGCGTTGAAATCGGCAGACGGCAAGTTTGTGCAACAGACATTCCGCGGTGTTTATAAGATTCAGGAGTTTGGCGAGCTGGAATACAAGTTCTATTTTTCCAACAATGTTGACAGCACCTTCTCCAACGGAAGCCATTCCTACAGAGATATGCCGACCGAAAGCTACAAAATTATCTCCGCCTCGGTGGGTACTTCCAAAATATCGCAAGGACACGGCAAGGTCACAAACTTCAAAACGCTGACCTTTGACGGCAAAACCGAGCGCGATGTTGCCGCGGGCGAAACCTTCTGGAGCGATGCCGTCACCTTGAACGTTGCCGACGGCGCTTATCTCATTTTTGAGTGGACGGTGGAATATACCGTGATTGCCGCCACTAACTCGGAAAACGCGTCTTGCCTTTTGTATGATTACAGCAGCGGTCGCTTGACTCCTGCACAATCTGCTCCCATGCCTGCCTTGATTGGCGCTAAGCGTGAAAACGCACTCAGGGTTGGTTTTATCGGTGACTCCATCACGATGGGTATCGGTACAGGTGCCGGAAAGCACCTTTTCTGGGCGGCAAAGATCGCCGAGAAGGCAGGCACCGAGATCAGTTTTTGGAATCTCGGTGTGGGTTTTGCGCGCGCCAACGACGCTGTCAACAGCCCCTCGTGGCTCGAAAAGGCAAAGAACAATGACGTCATCGTCATTTGCTTTGGTGTCAACGATATCGAGGGCGGAGCGTACAACTATTCGGGCCAGCGCACGGCACAGCAGGTAGCTGACGACATCAACACCATTGCCGAAGTCTGCAAGGAAGCAGGCTGTGAGGTCATCATCTTCTCAACCCCGCCTTTTACCTATTCAAGTGCTGCAAAGGTGAGAATTTGGCAAGATCTTACGATTAAGCTGAAAGAGCTTGCCGAAGAGAAAGGCTACGGTTTCTTTGATTTTGCCTCGTATCTTGGCAAAGCCGACGATCCCGCAACGCCTGCTTACGGCGGCCATCCCAACGCAGAAGGCTGTGAAGTCGTGGCAAACGCCTTCATCGAATCCGGACTTCTTGACAAGTATTTGAAATAAGTAAACGCAAAGAAACCGCAGATTGTCTGCGGTTTCTTTGTTATAAAGGGGTGTAAGATTGTAATACTTCCAAAAAATCTATTGATGCGTATACGTTAATCCGGCACCGCTATTAACGGACCATATATTATAATCCGTGTGATCTCTTCTCTGTTGGAAAGCTCTTTGAAAGCCTCAAGATTGATATCCTTGAATTTGACTCTTACAACCATTTCCGGAAGATCTCCCAGATAGTTATCCTGATAGATCTTAAAATACTGCATATTGCTAAAATCGTCTTCTGTCAATTTTCCATCGTATTCAAAACAGAAATCAAAGTAATCGCCGTTCCACTTCCATTCATCCATCATCTCATTCAGAAGGAAGATTACGTCTATTTCGTCAATCGGAGACACCCAATTCCCGGAAAAAGAGGCAAACTTAATTTTCTCATAGGCAAATCCCGTTACCGAATCGTCAAAAACAGGCACGTCGGGAGTTTCTATATAGCCGTCGTATGCCGCTCGGGTCGCCAAGGCAAAAACGTAGTCCTCTTTGTTTTCTATGTTGATGGTCTTAAAATCAGACAGCGTGATAAACAAAAACACGATATCGTTTTTCACGGTGACGGCATATTGACTGAACGCTTCGGCAATTTCGGGTGGGGAATCCTTGTGAAAAGACTGTATCAGATCGATAAACATTTTCTCTTTTTTCTCGATCCTTGCTTCGTTTTCCCTGAAGGCAAGACCCAATTTCTGCACAAGATACACACCGTCAACGATAAATTCCGAAAGAAACTCTTCGCCGTAGTAAGCCACTCTTTCATCATAATGCTCTTTTGTCCATTTGGTGCCGTCTGGCAAACCTTCGGTGTATAAAAGTTCTCCGTATTTCAGCTTGTCGGCTTCATTGGCGAGCGAATAGTACTTGCTTTTCAACTGATTCCATGCTTTCAGCTCTTCTTGGTGTTCAGCATAGCCTTTGCCTTCATATACGTAACGATCAAGCTGTTCGCCTTCACCGTACCGTATCTGAATTGCCAGGTATTGCTTGCTTTCATACCCCTTTTCAATGCGATAGATTGCATTTTCCAGATCGTATGACAGCTTCATTCCGTTCCATTCCATCCATGCCGAATCGCTACTCGCACCGCCTTTATTTTCGTACCATATGATTTCGTCAATCGGCACGGGCAAGGTAAAGGTGGGCTCGGTGCTATTCGGCGTTGCCGTATCACTTGAAGCCACCGTGCTGCTTGACGTTGCGGGAACAGTCGGCGTGGTGCTGTTGTTCGGGAAATTGAGCAGCATTACCACACTCGTTGCACAAACAAGGCAGAACACCGCCGCCACCGCGCCCCATTTTAAGAAGATGCGGGATTTACGCAAAGGCAAAACTTTCATTTCCCGTTTACTTTTATTTTCTAAAAAATTTTCCACAATATCATCGTCAACATAAGACATTGCCCGATGAAATATCTTTTCGTTCATAATACCCCTCTTTCTGTCAGATAGTCTTTCAAATCGCGTTTTAATTTTGCAAGCTTTTTATACACCGCGCTTTCGGTCAGATGCAATTCCCCCGCAATGACCTCAATCGGCTCAACAAGGTAGAATCTGCTCATGAAAATATACCGATCTTTTTCGCTCAAGGATCTGAGAAAGCCGCTGATCATTTTGCCAAGCTCCTTTGCCAGCAGTTCATCATCGGGCGTCTCGCCCTGAAACAGAAACTCCCCACATTCTTCGAGCGACACGGTGAATTCGCTCGGAATTCTTTTTTGGCTCAAATTTTCGTGGTATTTATCAATGGCAACATTTCGCATCATGCCGGCAAGAAAGGCGCGGAATATGCGTGGTTTGGTCGGCGGGATCGCACGCCAGACGCGGTGATAGGTATCGTTTTGGCATTCTTCAGAGTCGCGGTGATCGTGAAGAATGTTATAGGCAATTCGATACAAAAACTTGCCATACTTCTCGCCTGTCACACGAATGGCTTCTTCGTTTCTTTGCCAATATAATTCTACGATTTCTTCATCCGAAATTTTGTGACACGTTTTCATCCTTACCTCCTTATCCGATTGCTTGAAAGACGTCTTCATAAAGATATGTCTGCTTTTTTGGTGAAAATTGGAATGATTTTGAAAATATGATAGAAAATTTTTTAGGAAGTGCGGTATTATTATGATAATAAATATGATAGCGGGATGGGCAACCCATCCCCTACCTTGTTTCAACGAAAACTTTACATGTACTTCACTCCGCGTGTCATCTTGAGCGGAACACCGCCCGAGATCCCACTTCGGCTGCGCCTCGACTTTGCTTCGCGTCGCTCAGGATGACACGGGGCGGTGTGCAATCGAAACCCAAGCGTAGCGCAGGGCGACTCGGCCTGCAAACAGGACGGGTCGGATCTCGCGGTATTGCCAAATGTAAAGTTTTAGATGAAACAATATACTACGGCAGGTAATGTTATTCTTTGTTGGCAGGTTTGCGTTTCGTGCAATGACAGCGAAACTTCCTTGTTTGGGAGGCAAAACAAACCGGTAGGGGGTGGCGCCCACGACACCCCGTATCACAAGAAAGAATTTTGTTTCATTCCATTTGATCGTTCTCGGACAGTCGAGGCGCCAGCCGCCCCTACCGATTCACAATCAAATCTGCGCTCGACACAAAAGAGTTTGGTTTTACGGCAGATGAATGAAAAAAACAAAGCCACCGTTTGGTGACTTTGTTCTAGTGTGCGGTTACTGCTTAACAGTCAAAGTGTCGTTTTTGAACTTTGCTTCAACCGAGCCGTTCTTGGTGACAAAGGTGGTGATCTTTTTGTCGTTGAGAATCTTCACAAGACGGGCATCTTCGGGGTTGTTGGCAGATGCAAAAATAACGGCATACTTGGGGGCTGTTGCGGTGATGAGCGACTCAACGGTGTCGTTGTATTCGCCGTGTGCGGGAACTTGAAGAATATCGAACTTCTTGCCGTTCAAGGATTGGATGAGGGCTGTGGTTCTTGCACCCGAAACGTCGGAGGCAACGAGAACGTCGAGTCCTTCGGAATCAACAGCAACGGCAAGAGAATAATACTCATCGGTATCAAGACCTGCTTTGGTGGCGGGATAGATGGTGAGATTAAGTCCGTCAGCTGTGATGGTGGTATCCTTGGTGATCACTTCGGTGGGAACACCCGACTTGGCAACAGCATCGCGATAAACGTTATAAAGATTACCGGTCTTTGTGTAGTTGGGTTCCAGAATCTTTTTGACGGTAACGCCGTTGAGAATGGTGGGAACGCTGCCGTAGTGATTCTTGTTGAACTGCGAAATGATAAAATAGTCGATTTCGGTCACGCCTTTTTCGGCAAGATATTCGAGGATCTTTTCGCCGTCGTCCTGCTTGCCGTTGCCGTCTTCATCTTCTTCTTCGCCGCAGTCGATGAGAATGGCGGTGTTGCCCGAACGAATCAGAGTGGCGTTGGCTTTGCCCATCTTAAAGAACTTGAAGTTGACCTTATCGTCATCAACAACCGGTGTGCCGGGGGTGCCGGGTGTGTTGGTGGTAGGCGTAGAGCCTGTGCCGGCGGGCGTTTGCGGATTGTTTGTGCCGTCTGTGCCGGGACCAGTTATGCTGCCATTATTGGTGGTGTCGGTAGGGGTTGAGCCGCCACAGGCTGCGAAAGTAACTGCCATAGACAGAACAAGCGCAAGGGCAACGGCTACTAAAACGATCTTTTTCATATTCCGTTTCCTTCTTTCTGAATGGAATTGTCCGATTGATATGCTTTATTGTACAAAAAAGATGTGAATACAGTATTAACAGTTTGTGATATTTTCTGCCAGCAAAACAGAAAATGACATATTTTCAAGAGAAAGATGCTTGTTTTTTGTATCTTCTCCCAAAAGGCATTCAAAATGCGGCATACTTTCGCTGATACCGAGAGGCAAATACATACCTTCAAGCGAGAGATGTTGCGGCTTGCCCGAAAGGTTGACAAGAGCAAGCAGGCAGGTCTTTTCGTCAAAGCGCGAGAGGGCAAACACCCCTTGCGGCATATGTTCGCAAAGCTTCATATAGCCTTTGGCAAACAGATCAAGCGAGCGGCGCAGCTTGCCGACCTCGCGGTAGAAGCTAAGCAGTGTTTCATCCTCTCTGCCCCAAGGGAAGGGGCGGCGGTTGAAGGGGTCGTAGTAGCCCTCCATGCCGGCTTCGTCACCGTAAAAGATACAGGGAACACCCGGCATGACCGAAAGGAGAAGCCAAGCCAGCTTGAGCCGTTTCACGGCAAGGGCGCGCTCTGATGGCGAAAGCTTGGCTGTGGAAAGCTCTTCGGGGCTTCTGCCGTTATCGCCAACACCCGAAAGACGGGTGAGAATGCGTTCGGTATCGTGCGTGCCGAGCAGATTCATAGAGACATCCGAAGCGCCCTTGGGATAGTGCGTATACAGGCGTTTGACTGTGGTAAACAGCTTGGAAGAATCGCCGTACAAAAGGTAGTCGATGATGGCGTTTCCTACGGGATAGTTCATCACCGAGTCAAGCTCATTGCCGCAAAAATAACTGCGGCGCTTGCCGTAAGCGATCTTATCCGACGCATCCTCCCATACCTCACCGAGAAGCAAAGCGTCGCTCTTTTCCTTGCGGCTTGCCGAGCGAATCGCGCGGATCAAGCTTTCGGAAAGTTCGTCGGCAACGTCAAGACGCCAGCCGGAAATGCCTTTTCTCAGATAGTGGCGAATGACCCCGTCTTTGCCGCAAATGAATTTGCGGTAAGAGGGCTCGTCGGTATTGACGGCGGGCAGAATGTCAATGCCCCACCAACAGCGGTAGCGGTCGGGGTATTCTTCAAAATCAAACCAATGCGCCCAAGGGGAATCGGTCGATTGATAGGCACCTACGGTATCATACTTGCCGTATTTGTTGAAATAACGGCTGTCATCACCCGTATGGTTGAAAACACCGTCCAAAATGATGCCGACATTTTTTTCTTTCGCTTTGGCGATCAGATGGTCAAAGGCTTCCTCGCCGCCGAACATCTCGTCGATTTCCATGTAATCCCCGGTATCGTACTTGTGGTTGGAGTATGCCTTGAAGATGGGGGATAAGTAAATGGCAGTGACGCCGAGGCTTTTGAGGTAATCGAGCTTATCGGCAACGCCCCAAAGCGTGCCGCCGAAGAACATATTGTTGGCAAGCGCAGCGCCACGGTAAGGGGGATACTGCGGGATTCCGTTGTCCCAATCTTCATTGAGAACAGCGTCTTCGCGCAAGGGGACGTTTCCGCCCTTGGCAAAGCGGTCCACAAAGATCTGATACAGAATACCGCCCTTGAACCAATCGGGGGTGGTGTAATTTTTGTCGTACACGGTGAGTCCGAAGGGCTCATATCCCTCATGCGCGTGAGATACGCGGAGCGTGTAAGAATACGCATCGTAAGACAGGCGGAGCGTTCCTTCTGCCGAATCAAAGAGGATGGAGGCAAAATAGAGTCCGCTTAAGCGAAAAAGGGGCAGGGTCAGGAGGTAGGTATCGATGGCGGCTTCACAGCCTTGCCAAATAAAGGGGAAGGTCAGGCGGTTGGGTGAGTCAAGCTCGTGACCGTCAAAAAGCTCAAGATAGGGCGATGCGGCGCCGAGAGAGCGCCGCACCGTCAGAGTAAAGGTCAGAGTATCGTCACCGGAAAACGCCGAGAAGAGCTCTGCGTGAGAAAACTCCTCACTCGTTACTGTCAGGGAAATATCCCGGTGATTGAATGACATAAAAACTCCGGATTATTTTTTGTTGTTTTTCTCGAGGATTGGCTTGATGTGCCAGATGCCGTCGGCATAGTCGCGAATCGAACGGTCTGCCGAGAAGATGCCGGATTTGGCAATGTTAACCAGCGACATACGGTTCCAGGTTTCGCGGTCGAGGTAATCTTCCTCGGTCTGTTTGTGCGCCATGCAGTAAGAATCGAAGTCGGCAAGGCACATATAGGGGTCGGCAATTCCGCCGCCGCCAAAGACGAGGTAGTTGTAAAGATGCTCAAAGGAAACGCCGTTGAAGCCGTTTTTGAGGGCATCCACCGCTTTTTTGAGAACGGGGTTTGCGTTGTAGTAATCGGAAGCGCGATAGCCTCTCTTCCAAAGGTCTTCCACTTCGGGTGTGGTGAGACCGAAGATATAGATGTTGTCGTTGCCAACCGCTTCGGCAATTTCCACGTTTGCACCGTCAAGCGTACCCACGGTAAGCGCGCCGTTGAGCATGAACTTCATGTTGGAAGTACCGCTTGCTTCTTTGCCTGCAAGCGAGATCTGCTCGGAAATATCGGCGGCGGGGATGAGCATTTCGGCAAGGGATACGTTGTAATCTTCGGGGAAGATGACGCGCAATTTTTGACTGATTTTGGGGTCTTTTTCAATATCGGCACCGATCTGCCAAATCAGCTTGATGATCTCCTTGGCGAGATAGTAGCCTGCGGCGGCTTTGGCACCAAAGATGAAGGTTTTGGGTGTCATCTCAAGATCGGGATTTTCTTTGAGTGCCACGTAGATGCTGATGATGTGGAGCGCGTTGAGAAGCTGACGCTTGTATTCGTGCATTCTCTTGATCTGTACGTCGAATACCGAATCGGGGTCAACTTTGATGCCGTTTCTCTTCATGATATAGTTGGAGAAACGGATCTTGTTTTCTTTCTTGGAACGGTCGAGCGCTTCAAGAACGGTTTTGTCATCGGCATACTTGAGGAGCTTTTCAAGCTGAGCCGCATCTTTGCGGTAGCCTGTGCCGATGGTTTCATCAAGAATTTTGGCAAGGGAGGGGTTGGAGTAGCAGAGCCAACGGCGGTAGGCAATACCGTTGGTGACGTTGGTGAACTTATCGGGTGAATCCACGTAGAAATCGTTGAAGATGGTCTTGGTGAGAATATCCGAGTGAAGCTTGGATACGCCGTTGACGGTGTGAGAGCCCACAACCGAAAGGTTTGCCATTTTGATCTTGCCGTGCGACATGATCGACATATTGGTGATTCTTGCCCAGTCACCGGGGTAACGGTTCCAAAGATCGGCGCAGAAACGGCGGTTGATTTCCGAAATGATCATATAGAGGCGGGGCAAACGCAGACGGAAGAGGTCTTCATCCCAGGTTTCAAGCGCCTCGGGCATAACGGTGTGGTTGGTGTAGGAAACGGTTCTTGTGACGATGCTCCAAGCGTTTTCCCATGTGTAGGAGTAGGTGTCGATGAGAATACGCATCAGCTCGGGTACAACGAGCGCGGGGTGCGTATCGTTGATGTGGATGGCAACCTTGGAGGCAAAGTTAGCCAGCGTGCCGTAGGTGCGCAGATGGTCGGCAATGATCGATTGCAGCGACGCACAAACAAGGAAATACTGCTGCGAAAGACGGAGCAGCTTACCGCCTTCGTGGTTGTCGGCGGGGTAGAGTACCTTGGAGATGATCTCCGCACGGCTGGTTTCTTCCATAGCGTGGATATAGTCGCCCTGCGAGAAGAGAGACATATTGAAGCCGGCGTTGATGTTTCTTGCCTTCCAAAGACGAAGAGAGTTGACAGCCTCGGAATCCGAGCCCGAGATCATGATGTCGTAAGGAACTGCCTGCACTTCGGTGTAATTGGTGTGAGTGATTTCGCATCTGCCGTTGACCCATTCTTCCTTCACGTGACCGCCAAAACGGACAGTACAGGTCTTATCGGTGCGGGGCACGAGCCAAGGCTCGCCCGAAGGCATCCAAGTGTCGGGCATTTCTACCTGATCGCCTTCGATGATCTTCTGCTTGAAAAGACCGTATTCGTAAAGAATCGAGAAGCCTGTGCCGGAGTAGTTCTGGCTGGTGAGGGCGTCCATAAAGCAGGCGGCAAGTCTGCCAAGACCGCCGTTGCCAAGACCGGGGTCTTGTTCGCAGTCATACAGCTCGTCAAGAGTGTAGCCCATCTCGGCGAGAATTTCGCTGTACTGCTTTTCAATACCTAAGTTCATGATGTTGTTGCGGAGCGATTTACCGATCAGGAACTCCATGCAAAGGTAGTAAACCTTCTTGCCTCTCTGGTTGTTAACGTTTTTCTTGAATTCGGTTCTCTTTTGCGAGAGAATGTCTTTGATTGCCAAAAGAAGCGCTTTGTAGAGCTGATCCTTGGTGGCTTCCTGCAAAGTTGTGCCGTAGAAGCGCGAGAGCTTGGATTCAAGATGCTCGCGGAGATAGTCGGTGGAAAGTGTTTCCTTTTTGTTGGTTACTTTTTTTGTTGTTTTTTCTGTGGTTGTGGTTGCTTTTCTTGCCATGGTTGTTTCCAATCTTCCTTAATAAATATATGATGTAGCAGTGATGCTGTTTGATTAAATTTCGGCTTTTGCCGATTGGTAAGAACAAAGAAGCGTCTTTGCTCTTGCCGACAGACAAAAACAATCGGGCGGAGTCACCGCCAAACGGCGGTGACTCCGTTTTTTTGTTTAGTAAAGCTCTTCCACTTCGCGGTACATATTCAGGTACTTTTCTGCCGATGCTGACCAAGAGAAGTCGGTGGTCATGGCGTTTTTGCGAAGCGTCTTGAAAGAGGGGCTCTTATAAAGGGCAACTGCGCGGCGGATGGCATCGAGCATATCGTGAGCGTTATATGTGACAAACGTAATGCCGTTGCCTTCGCCGGTTTCGGGATTGAAGGGCTTGATGGTGTCGTAAAGACCGCCTGTTTCTCTGACGATCGATACCGCGCCATAGCGGGAGGCAATCATCTGCGAAAGACCGCAGGGCTCGCTCTTCGAGGGCATGAGGAAGAGGTCTGCTGCCGCATAGATGCGTTTGGAGAGCGCTTTGTTGAATTCGATCAGCGCGCGCACTCTGCCGGGATAACGGTCTTGGAGCTCGCAGAAGAAATCTTCGTAATCCTTTTCACCCGTGCCGAGCACCACAAACTGCATATCCTCAGTGGCGAGGGCTTCATCGATCACGCGTTTCACAAGATCCACACCCTTGTGCGAAGCAAGGCGGGTGATCATGGCAACGATCGGCGTATCCTTGGAGGGGGTAAGTCCAAGGGTTTCCTGAAGATGTTCCTTGCAAACTGCCTTGTTTTTCAAAAGACGTGTGGTAGAGAAGTTTGCGGGCAGATCGGGGTCGGAGTAGGGATTGTAGTACTTGTAATCGATACCGTTGACAATGCCCATGGTCTTGAAGGCAAAGCGGTTGATCACATGGTAAAGACCGTAGGAATAGAAGGGTGTGCGGATCTCCTCGGAATACTTCTGGCTGACGGTTGTGAGCTTATCGCAGCAAACAATCGCGCCCTTGGTGAGGTTGATGTCACCGTCGTATTCCATGATCTCGCGGTCAGCATCCGAAAGACCGAATACATCGCCGAGGATCGAGAAGTTGTAAACGCCCTGATATTCGATGTTGTGAATCGTGTAAACCGTGTGGATGTTCGGGTAGTTGTAACGGCGACGGAGATATACGACCGAAAGCGCACTCTGCCAGTCATGTGCGTGGAGAATGTCGGGGTAGAAGTCAATTTCGGGAAGCATATCGAGAACGGCTTTGCAGAAATATGCGTAGCGTTCGGCATCGTCGTATTCGCCGTACAGACGCGAACGGTTGAAGTAATATTCGTTATCAATGAAATAATAGGTGACGCCGCCTTTTTTCAGCTGCCATACACCGCAGTAGAGGTTACGCCAGGAAAGCGTAACGGTAAATTCGGCAACCTTGGTCATTTCCTTGCGGGTTTCCGCACTCACTTTGGAGTGGAGGGGAAGCACCACGCGCACGTCGGCGGATTTATCGGTTTTGACAATGGCTTCGGGGAGCGAACCGATGACGTCGCCAAGTCCGCCGGTGGAAGCAAAGGGCACGGCCTCAGCCGCAACAAAAAGAATCTTAGACATAAATAAGTCCTTTCGCTTGTGAGTTTTTGATGATTAAATCATCTTGGATTTTTCGATGTACAAGGGCATGGTAGGGTGACCCGACAGCATAACATCGTTGCGGACCACAACGTTCTTATCGGCAATCACGCAGTTGACGAATGCGCCCGAAAGAATCTGTGTGTCCTGGAAGAGGATGGCGTTTTTCACGACTGCATTCTTGCCAACTCTGACACCGCGGAAGAGGATTGAATTTTCAACCGTGCCTTCGATCACGCAACCGTCTGCAATCAGAGAATTCTTCACCGTTGCACCGTCCACGTACTTGGTGGGCGCGGAGTTTCTGACCTTGGTGTAGATCGGGCGTTCTTTGATTTTGAAGAGTGCTTCGCGGTTTTTGGGATCAAGAAGACTCATGTTGATGGCGTAATAGTCAGCCATCGAGGTGATGTTGGCATAGAAGCCGTCGTAACGGTAAGCCTTAAAGGTTTGCTTGGTAAGGCTTCTGCCGATGATATCATGCGTGAAGCTGGTGTAGCCGTGTGCTGCGGCATCAAGCAGGCTGGACTGGAGATACTGTCTTTTGAACACCCAGATGTTGATCGAAACATCAAAGTTTCCTTCCACGCCTTTTTTGTGTGCGATGATGTCGGTGATGTTGCCGTTTTCATCGGAGGAAACGATGTTGTAATGCTCCGAAGTTGCAGCGGTCAGCGGAACGGTTTTGACCGCATAGGTCACATCGGCATCCTCGGCGTTGTGATATTCGATCAGCTTGCGCAGGTCGATGTTGCAAATCGCGTCGCAGTCGGAAAGCACCACTGTGTCTGCCGTGATGCCTGCTACCACACCCTGAATGCTCTTGAGTGCTTCAAGACGGGAGGTGTAAAGCGCGCTTGCATCGTTTGAATAGGCTGTGATAAAGGGAGGAAGCACCTTGAGACCGCCTGTACGTCTGGCAAGGTCCCAGTCTTTACCGCTTCCGAGATGGTCCATCAGGGAACGGTAGTTGTTATGGGTGATCACGTTGATGTCGCTGATTCCCGAGTTTACCATGTTGGAAAGGGCAAAGTCGATCAAGCGGTAACGGCAACCGAAGGGAACAGACGCCATGGTGCGTTTTCTGGTCAGATCGGCAATCGACATATCATGAAGATTGGAAAAAATAATTCCTGTGGTAGACATATTCCTGTGACCCCCTTTTTATACAAGTTCATTCAGTTTTTCGGCATTGACCAAGAGGCCGCCGCCGATGACCATGCCGTCCGGAATCGAAAGGTCGCTTCCGAGGATGGTGATGTTGTCGCCGGGCTTTGTGCCGTCACCGATGGTGGCATTTGCGCCAACGGTCGTGTTTTCGGCAATGATAACGTTGTTTACGGTAGTGCCTGCCTTGATGGTAACACCGCCCATCACCACGCTGTTGGTGACAGTGGCGCCTTCTTCTACGGTAACGCCGTTGAAGAGGACGGAATCTTTTACCGTACCCATGATCTCGCAGCCTTCCGAAACAAGTACGTTGTCGATCACGCCGCGCTCTCCGATGAACTGTGCGGGAGATGCCGAGGTGCGCGAGAAGATGCGCCAAGAACGGTCGTGGAGATTGAACACGGGATTTTCACCAAGAAGATCCATGTTGGCTTCCCACAGGGAGGATACGGTACCAACATCCTTCCAATAGCCTGAGAAGGGATAAGCATACATACTTTCGCCTGCGGCAAGCATATTGGGGATGATGTTTTTACCAAAGTCGTTGGCAGAGCCTTCGGTGTTTTCGTCTTCGATGAGGTACTGTTTCAGCTTCTTGTAGTTGAACATATAAATACCCATCGAGGCTTTGGTGCTCTTGGGATGAGCGGGCTTTTCTTCAAACTCGTAGATCTTGCCGTTGTCGTCGGTGTTCATAATACCGAAGCGGGATGCTTCTTCGAGTGTGACGTTCAGAACAGCGATGGTGCAGTCTGCCTCAGTCTTCTTGTGGAAGTCGAGCATGGCGGCATAGTCCATCTTATAGATATGGTCTCCCGAAAGCACGAGAACATACTCGGGATCGTAGCGGTCGATGAACGCAAGGTTCTGATAGATGGCGTTGGCAGTGCCTTTGTACCAGTCTGCCGACTTATTGCCCTGATAGGGAGGAAGCACCATCACACCGCCAAAGGTGCGGTCAAGATCCCAAGCCTGACCGTTGCCGATGTATTCGTTGAGTTCAAGGGGCTGATACTGCGTGAGAACACCGACCGTGTCAATGCCCGAGTTGACACAGTTGGAAAGAGGAAAGTCGATGATACGGTACTTACCTCCGAAAGGGACTGCGGGTTTTGCGGTTTTTTCTGTCAGAGTATAAAGGCGGCTGCCTTGTCCTCCGGCCAAAAGCATGGCGACACATTCTTTTTTGTGATACATATTTACCCCCGATATATAATTATTTTAATTGGACTCGATTTTGTTCGCTCTGAGTATTACGGCACAAAGCGGCGGAATATCCAGAACGATACCGCCCTCGGCGGCGAGGTTTTTTCGCGTGTTTTCATGACCGCTTCCGCCAAAAGCAATGCTGTCACTTGAGAAGATCTCATGACAGTTTGCTTGAATCGGCAGATAATAGTCGGAAAGAAGGACTGCAGAGAAGTTGAAAACGCCGATCAGACATTCCCCTTCATACTGCTTTGCCACAACAAGCGTGTTATCATTTTCGTTTTCATACAAGACTTGGCAATCGCCGGCATACAGCGCCTTGCTTTCAAGATGCAGCGCGTTTGCTGCTTTGACAAAGCTGAAATAACGCTGATGCATCGAAAAATCAAGCAAGAACCATTCAAGCTCGCGCTTGTGCTGACGGGGCGTGAAGGGCGCAAGCTCGTTGCCCATGTAGGCGTGAAGCGCGGCGGGGTATAAAAGACGGTAGGTGTGATAAAGGCGCATGGTGGCAAACTTTTCTTCATAGTTTCCGAAAAAGCCTGACATCAGTGTGCGGTCGCTGTTACACGGCTCACACAAAAGTGTTTGTCCGTCTAAGGCAAGCTCTTTGTGGTGATAGCGGCGGAAGAAAGGATCGCAGGAAAGGTAGCGCGAAAGCGCACTCTCTTTGCGACTGTTTGACACCGCGTCAAATGCACAAAGGCTTGCGTCAAGCGAGCCTTTGTGCAAAAAGAGAAGCTCGGGATGACTTTTTTTGATCTCACTTGCGGCAAACGCAGCAAGCGCAGAAGCATCTTCATTTGTACTCGGAAGAAGAAATCCGTCAACGTGGCAACGCTCGGCAAAGTGAAGGAGTGCAAGCAATGTATAGGCAATGATGCTTGGGCAATGGTAAGAGCAAACGCCATCGCAAAACTGCGTGATCGGATTCACCAAAGGAAAGGGGTACAAGATACCCACTCCGTTTGTGTGAAGCTTGTTGACGAAGTAGAGAAAGTCGTCAAAGCTACCGTGACGCGTGGAGGGCGAGAGGTACGCCGGCGCTGTGAAGCATTCGGGTGAAAGCGCGACGTGTGTGTAAGAAAGACCTTTGACATAAGGTGTCAGCGTATCGGCAAGCTCGCGGTAGCCGAACACGGCAAACGGTTCGTCACTTGGACGACTGTTGTGCGTGCGCCAGGTGGCGGTGTCGATTTCATACACGTACAAGGGAAGCGTGTTTTTTCGACGGTGCGTCAGCCATACGGTGTCTTGAAAGTGAAATCGGTTTTCGGTACAAACGACCGATGCAAAAGGCTCTGTGGCTTCGCACTGCCATGCGTAAGGGTCGGTGTAATAGCGCGACTTACCGCGGGAGGTGAGCTTGTATTTGTATTTCATTCCTTCAAGCGAAGCTTCCGTGGTAAGATGGTATTCCCACACGCCGTGTGAAAGCGCCGTCATGGGCCGCCCTTTTTCCCAACCGACAAAATCGCCCACAAGATGTACCGAGTCGGCGCGGGGCGCCCAGACGCGAAAGGTATAAACCGAAAGAGCACCTTCGTCTTTGCGGCTGACACCGAGGGTGCGGTGGCGATCAAGGGTTTCTTGGTCTTTTACAAAAGAAGTGTTTTGCTCGGCTTGACAATGGATATGTGAGGCACATTCGGATGCCATGGCGAACCACTCCCTTCGTGATTTTTTGCGTGCTTTCGAGCAAAAATGGGCATAATAATCGACTATGACCCTATTATAGCATGACAGCAGAAAATTTTCAAGTGAAAGTTGAAAAAACATGAAAAAAAATAGACGAATTTTCTCTTTTTTTATTGGTGCAATTGCACAAGGCAAAATGTCGTCTTTTGTCACAAATGCCATCCGAATTGCTGAAAATGCCAAATTGAAAGAGTTCTTCTTTGGTTTTGCCGTGCAAGATTACAAGGATGGAGTACCGAAAGACAACCAATCATCCAATGTTTTTCTTTTGTGCCTACAGCATTCAACATAATTTGTAAAAAGCTTGGCATATAATGGCAGGTACAGAAGGTGGGGTGATGGTGTGGAGCAGGTAATCTACGGTGACGTGTTTTTTCTCGTGAATTTCAGTATGGACTTTTTGGCGCTTTATCTCACGGCAAAACTCAGTCATGCGTCACCGAAACTTTGGCAGCTTGTGACGGGTGGGGTGCTTGGCGGTCTGTATGCCACGGTGGCGCTCTTTCTGCCGTCTTCGGTTGAGGCAGTTTCCACGCTTGTTTTTCCGTTTTTGCTTTCGGCTGTTGTATTCGGCGTTTCACGTGCAACTGCACTTGTGAAAAAGGCGCTTCTTTTTTTTGCCGTTTCGTTTGTGATGGGCGGCGTGATGACGGCGGTGTATTACTACGCCGGGCGGTTGCTTTCACAAAAAGGGATTTACATAAACGGTGAGGTGGAAACGCTTTACAGCGACCTGCCGCTTTGGGCGATCGGCTTGTGTGCCGCGTGGGCGGCGTTTATCGCATCACTTTTTTCGCGCTATGCGAAGAAAAAAGCCGCTTGCCGCTCGGCAGAGCTGACACTTTCCGACGGGGAGCGCTCGGTAACGCTTCGCGCCCTTGTGGACAGCGGTCATTTTTTGGAAGAACCGCTCTCACATCTGCCCGTGATTGTGGTGACAAAACAAACGATGGAAGCGCTTTTGCCACCGCATTTTCTGCCTGTTTTTTTTAGCTTGGCGGCTGATCTTTCCACCCTTTCGGATGAAGAAAAACTGCGACTTCGCTTTGTGCCGATTGTGACGGTGGGGCATGAGGGAATCTTGCGCGGCTATTTGCCTGACGCTGTTTTGGTGGAAAAGGAAGAAAAAAAGGCTCTTGTGGTATGTGACGAAGCGGCAAGCGATTTTGAGGGCTTTGATGCCATTTTGCCGCCCACACTGATAAACTGATATTTGAAAGGATTTTGTGATATGAAACTGTTTACGATTTTATCCAAACTGCTGGAAAGACTTTACAAAGGCAACAAGCGTCTCTTTTACATCAACGGTGCTGAAACCTTGCCAAAACCGCTGACACCTGAAGAGGAGGCAAAACTGCTTCTCAGAATCGAGGAAGAAGCTTCGGTGCGGCAAAAGCTTGTGGAGCACAATCTGCGCCTTGTGGTGTATATTGCCAAGAAATTTGAAAATACAGGTACGGGGATTGAGGATCTCATTTCCATTGGCACGATCGGTCTTGTGAAGGCGATCAACACCTTTAAGCCTGACCGTAACATCAAGCTTGCCACCTACGCCTCGCGCTGTATTGAAAACGAGATCCTGATGTTTTTGCGAAAAACCACAGGACAAAAGGAGCTTTCGATCGAAGAGCCCTTGAACACCGATTGGGATGGCAATGAGCTTTTGCTTTCAGACGTTTTGAGCTGTGACGATGAAAGTGTGTACAAGCGGCTGGAGGGTGAGGAAGACCGCAAAATGATACACGAAGCGCTCGAAACGCTTGACGAGCGGGAGCGCATCATCATAGAGCTTCGCTTTGGCTTGATTGACGGCAAGGAGAAGACGCAAAAAGAGGTGGCTGAGACGCTTGGTATTTCGCAATCCTACATTTCACGGCTGGAAAAAAAGATCATTGCGTCTTTGCGGGAAAAGCTTGTTGATAAAATCTGAAGCAGAACAAATGTTCACAAATAATTTACAAGTGAAAGGGAGAAGGGAGGTTTACAAAGATCGGGGAAATATGTTACAATAAGATGTAAAATGACGGTCTTCGCCAAAAAACAACGGCATTTGACAAGATCGGGAAGTACGGAGGGAGCTATGGAAAAATTAACCGTAAAAGAAAAGGAAGTTTACGATTTTATTTGCCTCAATCAGCGCTCGGCAGGGTATCCGCCCAGCGTGCGCGACATTCAGTCGGCGCTTAACTTCAAGTCCACCTCCACGGTGCATTCCTATCTTGACCGCTTGGAGGCAAAGGGGTATATCAGCAAAACGGCAGGCAAGAGCCGTACCATCCGCACAAGCGAAGTGGATACCCGTCCCTCGGGGGAGAGTGTGAAGATCCCGCTTGTCGGCCAAGTGGCAGCAGGCACGCCGATTCTTGCTGTGCAGAATATTGAAAAGCACATGGATTTTCCGCTCAACGGCAAAAACTATGCGGCGAGCGACTTGTTCGCGCTCCGTGTTAAGGGCGAAAGCATGATTGAAGCGGGCATTGCAAACGGCGATATCATCATTGTGAAAAAGCAGGGCTATGCCGAAAACGGGCAGATGGTGGTGGCGCTGATCGACGACGAAGCCACGGTCAAAACCTTTTACAAGGAAAACGGGCATTTCCGTCTGCAGCCTGAAAATTCGACCATGCAGCCGATCATTGTGGATTCGGTTTTGATCCTCGGCAAAGTGATTGCCGCCGTGAAGTATTTTTAAGTAGCCCCAAGGAGATCTCGGTATGAGAAAAAAACAGGAATATAATCCTTACGGTCTTGAAGACAAACAAAAAGAATACTACCGCCTGATGTGGATTGCCACAGTGGGTGCGTCGCTTGTCGGCAGTCTTATCTTCTTTCCGATTTTGCAGATGATGACTGCTAATGCTGCGGGCACTGTGTGGAAGTATTTGGTTTACTATCTTTCCGAAATTGTTTCGGTTGGCGCTTTGTTTGCCGTTCTGGCGCTTTTCACAGTCGCCATCGCGCACGAGGAATCAGCCCTCCGCCGCAAAGCTTTGCTTTGGGAGATCGTTTCGGTTGTTTTCTTTTCCTTTGCGCTTCGTATCTTTCTCTATTGGCTGACAGCTTATCTTGACAAGCAGTTGATGATTGACTTTTATTTTAATGATAAAACGCTTGACCATCTTGTCAGAGGCGGCGCGCTTCTTTCGTATATTGTATCCTCAATTCTGAATCTGCCTGTTTTGCTTTTGGTGCTTCTTGTTTCGCTTCGCTTGGTGCGTAGTAGCTACCGCAAATCAGGTGTGCGAGGCGTGGCATCTCCCATGATGAAAAAGATTCCCGTTGTGGTGTATCTTGTGGTTGCTGTTGTATTTGCCGCGATTGAAACCGGCTTTACGATTGCTGACCTCGGCTTTTCGCTTACCTTTCAAGTGGTGACAACCATCCTCATGCCGTATATTGAGATCGCGCTCTACTCGCTGCTTGGGTATTATATGCATTCGTATATAGTGGATGCCTTTGATAAATAAAAAATGAACACCCCCGTTTGGGGGTGTTTTTGGTGAATATATGCATTTTTGCTTTATTTGTTTGCTGAAATGAAAAATACAGGGTAGGGGAGGGGCGTGCTCCTCATGTTTTTTTAATCAAATACAGCATCACAAAATTTGTTTGTTTTCGGGAGCACCAAGGCGCTCCCCTACCAATAAACGCCTTTACAGATAATCAATTATCATATTATTACGAAAATAACGCCCCCGAGAAAGAAACTGAACTGCCCCAATTTGTACGGACAGCACAAAAGCCCCCCTGTGGATAGATAATTAAGACTATGAAACGAACTGACATCGTTTTTCGAGTGGTGTCAGTTTTGTTTTAAGTTGGATACGTTCATTGTTGTAGAAATGAATGTATTCACCTATGA
>JAFXJX010000037.1 GCA_017532025.1 Clostridia bacterium
CTGGCCAACACTTTCCCTGACAGTCATCATTCTTCTGATGATCACAGGCGCGTGCGCCGGCTCAACGGCAGGCGGCTTTAAGATCTCGCGTATTCTGCTCGTATTCAAGAATATTTTCCGTGAGATCAAGCAAGTTGTCCGTCCGCGTTCTGTCAATCGCGTGCGCATGGACGGCGAGGTCGTTCCCAACGAGACCATCCATACCGCAAGCGGCTATCTTGCGATCTATCTGTTCATCACCCTTGTCAGCTTGCTTCTCATTTCTTTTGACGGCTATTCGCTCGAAACCAACATCACCGCCACGCTCTCCTGCGTGAACAATGTCGGCCCTGCGCTTGGCTCGATCACACCGTTTGGTAATTTCAGCGACTTTTCAGTCTTTTCCAAGATCGTCTTCTCGCTCGATATGCTCTTCGGCCGTCTTGAGATCATCCCCATGATCATTCTCTTCTCGCCCTCTACGTGGTTGAAACGATAAAAAATTCACATTTTATTTACAATTCAAGTCTATCCCTGTATTATGTTGTTTTGCTATAATAACGCATGGAATACAGGAAAATGATTCCAAATACACGCGATTTCGCAGAAAGGTATTATTTTATGAAAAAAATCATTGCTCTTTTCCTACTTGCCGTTCTCGTGCTTACTTTCGCTGCTTGCCAAGGCACAGACGGTGAAACCACCGCAACCACCACTGAAAACGCCACCGAAAAGTACCATCCCGATCCCGATAAAATGGCTCTTACCGAAGAAGAACTGAGCCAAGGCTACAAGCTTTATCAGGGCATTTTCTACGACCAAACCAGTGGTGAAGCCGGCGGATATCTCCTGTATGACACAAACGAGCATCGCTTCTACGCGCTTCCGCGAACCATCTTTCAGCCTGACGATTTCTTCGACGGTTTTTCCTCGGGAGATACCGTAAAATTGAAGGGATATGACCGCGACGGTTTGTCAAAGTTTTCCTGGATAAGAGCTTCTCAAATCTCTCTTGTCGCCGAGGGTGACGTTTCGAACATTCCCGACGATATCCTCGAAGAGTTTAACAATCACAAATGGTGATATTTCGAGCATTCCTGCAGATTACCAAATAAAACACCTAACCACCCCACATTCTTCTGTATTAAAAAAACTCGCCGTTGTTATCTGACGGCGAGTTTTTCTTTTCAAAAAAAGCGATTGGAAAAATGGTTATTAACCGATAACAAATGACAAAGAACATACATCTCTGCCTTATCTTATTTTTTATTCCTGTTTCTTTTGGTAAACGCAAGGGTGTTTTGCGTGTTGCCGAACACTATCATGTGGTCACCAAGTTCAAACACATATTTGGCTGTCGGCGGGAAAACACTGCCCTCGGGTTTGCGGATGAGAAGCAGGTTCATATCATATTTCTGCCGCGGATTGATCGACATAACATCAGAACCCTTCCACTGTGCGGGCACTTCCAGCTCAAACACGGCATAGTCGTCCGAAAGCTCAAAATAGTCGTGAATGATCGCCGAGCTGATCTTCATGGCAAGGCGCTCGGCAATATCAATATCGGGGTAGATCACCTCGTCGGCGCCGTTGCGGAGCAGGAATTTTTTGTGAATTTCGGTGGTAGCGCGCGAAATGACGTATTTAGCGCCAAGTTCTTTGAGAAGCGATGTGATCTCCAGCGAGGACTGAAAATCATCGCCCACGCAAACGATACAACAGTCAAAGGACGGCACGTCAAACGTGCGAAGCACATCCACATTCGTGCAAGCGGCAATCACAGCGTTTGCATATTTGGGTGCCAGCGCGTTGATGACCTCTTCGTTGCGGTCGGCAATCATCACCTCATCGCCAAAGGAGAGCAAGCTTTCGCCAACTGCCTGACCGAATTTTCCCATACCGATCAAAAGAATCGATTTCATAGTATCCTCCGTTAAGATTGATTAGCCGATCAGAACCGTATCGAGCGGCTTGCGGATCTCGGCGGACGAGCGCTTCGAACCGAGCGCCAACACCAGAGTCAGAATACCCACTCTGCCGGCAAACATCAAAAGCATTAAAACCACCGACGATACCGCCGAAAGGGTGGTTGTTACAGAAAGTGAGAGTCCAACCGTGCCAAGCGCCGAAACGGTTTCAAACAAAATATCATGGAACAAAAGCTGAGGCTCAAGCGCGCAAAGCAGAAGCGTCGCCGTTAAAACCATAAATAAAAACGCGGTAAAGATGGCAAGTGCCTGATGCAAGAGCGAATAATCGATCCGCTTTTTGCCGATGTTGATGTCTCGCTTTTCGCGGAAAACAGCAAGCATACCCATCACGATCACCGCAAGTGTACCCACCTTCATACCGCCTGCCGTAGAGCCGGAAGAGCCGCCGATGAACATCAGAATGACCGTGAGAAGATACCCGCCCTCGGACAGTACGGAAAGGTCAACCGTGTTCATACCTGCCGTGCGGGGCGATACCGAACAAAAGAGAGATGAGAGCAGTTTTTCGCCAAAAGTCATTTCCTCAAAAGCAGGGCTGTTCCATTCAAACAGCAAAAACAGAAGCACACCGCCGAACACCAAAACCAGCGAAACAAGCAAAATGACCTTGGTGTGCAGCTTGATGGCAGAGAGCTTTTTGCGGCAGTCCCACAAATCGCTCCAGACGCAAAAGCCAAGACCACCCACAATGATCAAAAACGAAAGCGTCAGCACCACAAGCGGATCGCCCCGAAAATGCGTAAAGGAAGCAAATTTGCCTTCGCCAAGCTGACCGCCCATCAGATCAAAGCCCGCATTACAAAAAGCGGAGATCGAATGCCACACAGCGTAGTAGATCCCTTTCAACCAGCCGAACAGAGGCACAAAACGAATCGACAACAAAATCGCGCCAATTCCCTCAAACAGCATTGTACCGATGAAAATACGGCGGATAAGACCGCGGATCGAAGAGGAATCGGTCTCCCCCGTCGATTGCATCATCACGCGACGCTGATAGAGTCCCATATTTTTTCTGAAAAACTCAAACACCACCGACACGAACGCCATGAAGCCAAGACCGCCGATCTGAATCAGCACGATCAACACAATCTCTCCGAACAGCGACCAATGCGTTGCCGTATCGTAACGGACAAGACCTGTCACACAAGTCGCCGAAGTAGAAGTAAACAAAGCGTTCAGGTAGGAGGTGGATTCGCCCTCCTCGGTGGCGATCGGAAGCATGAGGAGCAAGCTGCCGATCAATATGATAAGAAGAAAACCAAGTGCCACAAACTTTGGCACCGAAAGCTTTGACAAGAATTTCGTCATAAATCTTACCTGATTTCTTATACCTTTAGCCACAGTATAGCAAAAAAGCCCGCTTTTGTCAAGCAAGCTTTCGGTTTTTTGATTTTATGTATCATCAAATTTTAATTTTTTCGGATTTTTTACAAAAACAATTGATTTTATTGAAAACAATCTGCTATAATGAAACCATCGATACCAACTCTCGCCCGAAAGGATATTTCTTATGCTCAAACGAAAATGGTTTCTCTATCTCACCGAATTTTTCTCAGGTATGTCCGTCATGGCAATTGAGCTTGGTGCAAGCCGCCTGCTCGCCCCGTATTTTTCATCGTCACAGATCGTATGGACAATCATCATCGGCGCGATCATGATTGCCATGGCACTGGGTAACATCTGGGGCGGAAGACTTGCCGATAAGAATCCCTCGCCCGACAAAATGTATTTCCGCATTATGATCGTTGCTGTCTGGACGGCTGCCATCCCCTTCGTCGGCAAATACGTCATCGCAGGCGTTTCGTTGATGCTTGCCTTTCTTGTGGGCGAAAACTTTTTGATCTGGGCATCGCTGGTTTCCTGCCTGATTCTTTTTGTATTCCCTCTTATGCTGCTCGGCAGCGTTTCGCCTGCTCTCGTCAAATATGCGGTCAAAAGTCTTGACGAAAACGGCAGAATTGTGGGCGAGCTCAACGCGCTCAATACGATTGGCTCAATCATCGGCACCTTCACACCCACCTTCATCACGATTCCCACCATTGGTACATCATGGACCTTTATCCTGTTTGCCGGCATTTTGCTCGCCATCTCGCTGACCTATTTCATCAGCGAGCACAAACGGCTTTTCCGTGCCTCTGCCATGACTGCGCTTGTGCTTGTTTTTTCATTCTTCGCCTCCATGAACAGCTTTGCGTTCTGGGCAGAAGAAGGGACTGACATTTACGAAGACGAGTCGATCTACAATTACCTGCAAGTTGCAGAGGATGAAGAGGAGATCCGCCTTTCCACCAATGTACTATTCGGTGTGCAGTCTGTCACGCAAAAAGATGGCAGGCTCACGGGCATGTATTACGACTACGCCCTTGCCGCGCCCTACATGGCAGGTGTAACCGAGAAGGAAGAGATGAACATCTTAATTCTCGGCATGGGAACGGGAACTTATGCCATGCAGTGCTACCGTTATTTTGATAACACCACAATGGAAGGCGTGGAGATTGACAAAAAAATCATTGATCTTGCCTATGAACGCTTTGGGCTGATCAAGGACGAACGAATTTCCTGCGTGGAATTTGACGGCAGGGCTTATCTGCGAGGCGCCGGCAAATATGACGTGATCATGGTGGATGCCTACCGCGACATTACCATTCCCTTTCAGATGTCAAGTGTGGAATTCTTCACCGAGGTCAAAGAGCATCTCACCGATGACGGCGTGATGATCGTCAACCTCAATATGCGCTCCGATTCGGCAGGCTCGATCAACGAATATCTCTGCGATACGGTGGCAAGTGTTTTTGACACCGTCTATACCGCCGATTGCGGCGGCAACCGCGAAGTGTTTGCTTCACAAAATCCCGATATTGCCGAGCGTTTCCGCCAAAGCTATTCCAAGGAGCATACCACGCTTGCCGCATTCATGCAAACGGTGGATGAAAAGCTCACGCCGTACAAGGGCGGCAAGCATATCCTCACCGACGACAAAGCCCCCGTGGAGCTTCTTGGCATGAAGGTCATTGACGAGATCATATCCGAAGAACTTGAAAGCTTCAAGGAACAGTTCAAAGGGATGTCCTTTGACGAAATCCTCGATATGCTGAAGTGACAAAACAAAAACCCTGTTGCGATTGTGCACAAGTCCGGTAAAAACGGACAATAGACAAAAGCCCCCTTGATGTGGTAGAATTAAGATACCATATCAAGGGGGTAATTGTATGCCAAGAAAGTATCAACATACAAAGGAATTATTGCCGCAAATCAAAAAGATGTTAGAACAAGGAATGACACAAAAACAA
>JAFXJX010000004.1 GCA_017532025.1 Clostridia bacterium
AAGCGAGGGGAGGGTTGTAAAATGGCAGAAATCAGAGTCAAAGAAAACGAATCGCTTGACAGTGCTCTTCGCAGATTCAAAAGACAGTGCCAGCGCTCCGGCGTTCTCACTGAAGTCAAGAAGAGAGAGCAGTACGACAAGCCCAGCGTAAAGCGCAAAAAGAAGTCGGAAGCTGCAAGAAAGCGTAAGTATAAGTAATTATCTCGCTTGTTGTTAACGAACTAAAAACGGTTGAGCAAACGCTCAACCGTTTTTTGCTTTGTATTTAATTGAATTTTCCTTCACGCAGATAGCGGTAGCGGTAAGGATACGCCGTCAGGGGCTCATGAATCAGAAGTTCCACATGATCTGTTGTCAAAAGAAACTCTGCAAGTGCCTTTTCATCGGTGACAGAATCGGGCAAAAGAGTCGCGCAGACCGGACGATAGGTGTCGGCATGGAAATCGCCGCCGCAGGTCACAATCTTCTTCTCTTCCCGCGCATAGGCAATCAGCTTTTCGGCACAGGATTCGCGATAGATCGGATGGCAGTTGATCTCTACCCCGTCGATCGAGTCGGACGGCAAAATCGTCATGCGGTTGCGGAACGGATGCGCCTGAATCACAGCACCGCCCACCGCCTTCACCGCATCGTAAAGCTGTTTGGGCGAATAGTCGTACATGGTATGGTGCTGAAGAACAAAATCGGTCGGCACACCGTATAAAAGAATGTGCAAGGGGCGGTTGCCTTCCCATGTCACCTCAACGCCGAAGAACACCTTGATACCCATTTCCTCACCAAGACGCTTGGTGTACTCGTATTCGGCAATATAATCGCGGGCAAACGCAAGTGTGTCCCCGTTTTTCACGTAGTCGATCGTATAATGATTGGTGAGCACTATGCCGTCAAGACCAATGTCCTTGGCAAAAGACAACACCGTTTTGGCAGGAATCTTACAGCAACGGCTGATGCCCGAGGTGTGCGCGTGTAAATCGAATTTCATCATAACACTTCCTTTTTCTCTGATAAGAGTATGCCCCATTGTAGCACAAAGATGCGAAAATGTCAATTGGAGCGATGAGGGGGAATTAGACAGGATTCTGAACCTTGGTTTGCGCAATTGTTCAGCAAACTCGCAAGTTTAGTGCAGCGCAAACCTTGTCATTTGCTTACGCAAATGAGAGGTATCACTTGTTGCCACGACAGGATTCTGAACCTTGGTTTGCGCAATTGTTCAGCAAACTCGCAAGTCTAGTGCAGCGCAAACCTTGTCATTTGCTTACGCAAATGAGAGGTTCAAATCATCAAAAACAGATTAAAATAACCGAGGAGCATCCATGCGGATGCTCCTCGGTTATTTTGTGAAGCGCGTACAAAAAAGATATTTTACCTTTTTAACCGATGGATTTGAACCTTTGCGATTTTTTAAATAAATTCAAATGCTTAATTTAAAAGCTCAATTATATCTTCTATCAAACAATTATTCATTCCCGATATCGAAGGAATATGTATAAAAACGGTGTTTTTATTTTTCTTTAACATGTGATAAAATGCGGCATTACACAAATATTTGGTAGGAGAATATGAAATAGAATAAGACAGTTTATTGTCAATTCTTTTTTTTAGCTCCGATATATCAAATTCTGTAAAAATCCGTTCCCCGTTATATTCGGCACAAGTTTCAATTTTGATTTTGTTGTTTAATGACTTATTACACCCCAACATATAAACAACATCATAGTCATTTACAACGGTAGCTATATCTTTTTCCAACCCTTGAAAAGAATTGGTTAGAAATAAAACAGTTCCATTTAAGCGGCTTGCTACTTGATAAGAAGTATTATTTTTTCCTTTGAATGCAGTATATAGTATTTTCATTTATTTTCTTAAGTAGATTTGGCAGTGTTAAGCGAAGAAATCAGCATACGTTTGATTTCTTCGGCTAACGAAAGCAACTTATCAAAATCGTAAATAACTAAATTTGTGCGCTTCAACAAGGTAAGCCAATAAATACTTTCACCCGTTTCTTTGAGCGAAATATGTAATTTCGATATAAAGTCTGCTTTGCTGTTTCCGTAAATAGCTTCGTTTATATTCGCGCCGATACTTGTAGCGGAGCGCAATAATTGCTTTGCAATCGTCGTATCCTTTTTGCTTTTTGAAAACTCCTCATAGAAGAGTACAATCTGCGTTGCAAAATCCATTGATTTTTCAAGTAATGGGCTGTTCATTGATTTCACCTCTCTTCGAAATCATTATATCACACTTTTTACTAAAAATCAATGCTTTTCGACCAAAGGGAGAAAAGCTACCTTTTCTTTTCTCTCTTCTCTCTTATCTCTTCTCTGGAAAAGTCGCGCGGAGATTTAGAGAAAAGTGAAGAGTGAAAAGAGAATAGTGAAGAGTACAAAAAGAAAAAGCCGCTTGCGCGACTTTTCTTTTTGGCCTGCCCGACAGGATTCGAACCTGCGACCTCAAGAGTCGGAGTCTTGCGCGCTATCCAGCTGTGCCACGGGCAGATATGTGATTACGACTTTATTATTGTACCAAAAAATGCCTGACAAGTCAATCGGTATCCACAAAAAATTTCAACATTGCCATATTTTTTTGAATAATCCTATTGCATTTTAAATTTCTTTATGCTATAATATTGAAGCTGTCGGAAAGATATGCCGGTGTGATGGAATTGGCAGACGTGCTGGACTCAAAATCCAGTCCTGGCAACAGGGTGCGGGTTCGACCCCCGCCACCGGCACCAAAAAACGATACGAGGTCACAAAGTGACCTCGTATCGTTTTTTCTTGCTGAACGAAATGGGGTCAAACCCCTCAAGACCGCAAGGTCTTGATCAAGGTTTGCGATAGCCCAACAATCAATTCTCACAAAACATTCACGCAAACCAGGGTTCTGACCCCCGCCACCCCAGAACCGCCCGTGTCATCCTGAGCGGAGGGCAAAGCCCGTAGTCGAACCCGCAGGGCGGCGCGCAGCGTCGGGATCTACGATATTGAGAGTGCCAACACCGCCCGAGATCCTACTCGGCTTACACCTCGTACTGCTACGCAGTTCGCTCGGAGCTTTAGCTCCAACGCTCTAGGATGACACGGGCGCCACCCAACACAACCATTCTTTGTTCTGCCTCAAATACACTCAACCTTGATTTGTTTTCTCCAAATACGCCTCCATTGCAAGTTGCAAAAATCTATGCTATAATCAAATCATCGAAAGCGCTTTTGAAATACAACGACACAAAGGAAATATAGATATGAATCATACCAACACAATCAGTCAAAACATTGCCAAACTCAGACACGAAAAACAAGCCAAGCAAGAAGAACTTGCCAACTACGTAGGCGTGTCGGCACAAGCTGTTTCCAAATGGGAAAACGGCGGAATGCCCGATGCTGATCTTCTCCCGAGAATTGCCGATTTCTTCGGAACGTCGATCGACGCTTTGTTTGGTCGTAAACCCATGGAATCGGGTGATCTTTGGAAAGCACTTGTAGAATCCACCTCAGAAGATCAAACACTCGACCGCGCTTTTGAAATCTGCGAAAAACTTGTGCAAGCCCTCGACTCGGGGGATGCCGCCAATGAACCCGTACCTATCAAGCTCGAAGACGGTCTCACTTCGCAATTCATCAGCATACAGAGAAACTACGGATTTGCTAAAATCGCCATAACCAAAGATATTCCCTACTTCCTGCTCCTGCCCGACTTTTCCGAAAAGAAAGCCAAGCTTTTCGATCTTGCTTCCCTGCCCGACTTGTTTGCCGACTTGGGTGATCACCGTTTCTTTGAAACAATCGTTTATCTTATGAAGCGAGAATCCAACAAAGCCTTCTCGTCCAATCTTCTCACCAAAAAGCTTGGCTTTTCCGAAACAGAAACAAACGCCGTCATTGAAAAACTTCGACGTTACCGCCTTCTTTCCTCCAACACGGTGGAAATTGATGAAGAAGAAATCGCCATGTACAAGGTAGAATGGCCTCAATCTTTCTGTGCCATGATCCGCTTTGCACGTGAGCTTCTCTAACCCGATCCTACAAATCTCTCCCAAAACACTTCCATCGAAACGCATATCATTCACAACTGATAACGTCATTGATTTTTCGGGCAAGACAAGTCTTCGTTTCATTGCACAAAAGAATCACACATTTTTTGTGCAATGAAACAAAAATAAGTTTTTTTCAAAAAAACTGTAACCTTTTTCCCCAAAAAAGCGTCTATATAAGTGAAAGGAGAGTTTGCCATGAAAAACAGAACACTTTTTTATATAATCACCCTGTTGCTACTCTTAATCACATTCACGCTATTCTTTTCTGCTTGCAGCATAGAAACCGTACGCACAGTCGAAACCGATTCCTATACCATTGAATGGAAAAACGGCATTGGTTATTTGAATTTCAAGAACGGAAATGAAAAAGACGACCTATACCTTGACGGATGCATTCAGTATTCAGGCACGATTGAATTTGATTCTGTTTCCGATTTGCGCGAAACGCTCACGCAGGAAACGCTCGACGAAGACCAACTCTTTACCATACGTAATTTCTTCCCGCGCAGTGAAGATGGAAGAATCCTCATCATCGATCCGCAAAAGATTGCCATTCCCACGCTCCCTCCCGATATGATGATCCGCTCGGTTACGCTTAGCGGAACCTCTTGTACTTTTTATATTGCGCCGCCAAACTATGAGACCCCTCCTGTTGGCTTTCGAGGACCTTTTCGTTTTAGTACTCCAAAAGAACACGAAGATAACATGAAGTATCTTCAGAATTTCGGAAACACTTTTGATTCCAAGGACGGGTATGAGCTGATATCGAAAACAACAACTACCGACAGAAACGCAACAATTTATGAATATATCACCCCGGCTGGCACTTTCCGACAGATACATTACGTGATAACCGATGGCGATAAAACACTCCATATCAGAGAGAATTACCGAATCGCGCCACCCCCTGATGCAACTTATCCCGTAGAAACATCCGAAACGGTTCCGATTGAACTGCGTATTTACGGAAGCGTTGGCGAAAACTATTTTTCTGTTAGCAGCTATAGTCTTACCGCGCGTCCGTCAATCGAATGGCTTTCTGCGTGGGGAGTTACGTACGACACGTCCAAATAAAAATAAGGTGCGCAAATTGCGCACCCTATTTTTATTCTTTTTACAGTATGGTAATCGTGTAAGAATACTTCTTTTCCTCGCCTGCAGCAAGCGAATTGCCCCATGCTCTTTCTTCCAGCGTGCCCTTAAAATCAATCGAATCACATCTGCCGTACCAAGGCTCAATGCAAACGAAAGAACAGCCTTCCTTGTAGGGAGACCAAATGCCAATCACGGGCGCATCGTAAGCCACTTCCACAAAGGGCTTGCGCGTCTCGTCGCAAAGCGCTACCATATGTACCTGATCGTTTTCAAACACAAGCGCATCTTTCGCGAAAAGATCCTTGTCAAGCGCGATCAAGTGCCCTGGCAATACCTTAACGTGATCCTTCACATCCACTTCACCGTCGGCATAACGGTCGGTAATCGCCGTCATCTTGCGAGGTGTTTTGTCGAGCATAATGAAGCAATCTTCACGCTCACAGTCCTCAGGCAGATTGAAGGCAGGATGTCCGCCGATCGAATAATACATCGTCTCATTTCCTGTGTTCTTCACCGTCCAGGATACGGTCAGAACGTTATTGTGAATGGTATAACCAATGGTCAGAGCAAAATCAAACGGGTAAATCTCCTTGGTTTCTTCATCCGAGGTCAAGGTATAGGAAAGCGAGGTATCCGCTTTTGCATCCATCACAAAACGCTTGTCACGGGCAAATCCGTGCTGTTTGGAAGAATACACCTTGCCTTGATAGGTATATTTGTCGTCAACCACAGCGCCAACAAACGGAAACAAAACAGGCGAGCGTCTGTTCCAAAATTCGGGATCGCCCTGCCAGAGATACTCTCTGCCGTCGGCACTCTTAATACTTTTCAACTCCGCCCCTTTATCCGAAACGGTAACCACAAGACAGTTGTTCGATATGGTAGTACTTGCCATTTCTAACACCCCACATAGATATAATATACTTTAGTTTACCATAATAGAGTAAAAAATTCAAGATAGTTTAGTGCAAAATACAGCAAAAAAGGGTAAAAATGTCGATTTTTATTTCTTCACCGCATATAAATTGAGATCCCATGCAGGAATATATGGGAAACGCCGAAGATACAGCCTGTGCTCCGGCAAGAGTGAATGCACAAAAATCGGCAAGCGGAAAATATCCTCGTTGCGATGGTAAAGCGAAACCAAGAGATCGGGTTTGTGGCGTTCAATCGTTTTCATACTACCGCACAAAGCTTCGTATTCACTGCCCTCCACATCGTATTTGATGTAGTCAACAGCTCTTCCGTCAAGAATGCTGTCAAGCGTGCGAACCGCCACTAAGCCTTTGCCTTCCCCTGCTCTTGCGTTTCGGTTGCCACTCTCACTGAACGCCATCTCGCCGTTTTCGCACCATGCGGCAGAGTTGTGGCACTCCACAAAGGAAAGCCCTGCTTCTTCTACAAAACGCACAAGCTTTTTGAAGTTGCGTCTGTCAGGCTCAAGTGACACAACGCTTGCAAGATTCGGAAATTCACGCATAAACTCCCGCACGCTATCGCCGTTATAAGCACCAAGATCAGCACAGGCTTTGTAACGATCACAAGAAAGGATAGATTCAAATACCTCATCTTGCGAAGAGGTTGCTTGTTTTAAGTAAGAAAGCTTGCCCGTCAGCTTGTACAAAAGAATGTTATCGTAAATCGCACGCGATTCTTCATCGGCAAACAGTTCTCTTGCCTCTTTGATGAGGTCTTTGTTTTCTTCGTAAAACGCGCTGTCAAACACGCGACCGCCCACTACGGGTACGTCGGGCACGTACAATTCGTTCTCGTCATCGATAGCATAAATGCGTTCCATCACATCGGGAAGTTGGCTGGCAAATGCAACAAGAATCACGCATTCGGGATAAAGCGCCTTCACTTCAGCATACTTCATCACGCGCTTTGAGCGGAACAGCTGTCCGCGCACAAAATCATCCGAGGCAAAGTAAGCAGAAACTTCCATACCGCGCCGCTCCAGCTCATCGGCAATCTTGTCCGCCCCATTCCCCATGCCGTAAAGAACGATCGGCTTTGACTGTTCTTGAAGGCTTGTCCAAAGATCTTTCATGAAAGTAACAACCTTTCGGCATTGCCATATAACACCGCGCGTTTGGTATCTTCGTCAAGGTCCTCTTTTTCAAAAAGATCAAGATAGTCGCGGATCTTCATCACGGGAAAGTCGGTACCGAACAGGACGCGATCCTTGCCGCAAGCAAGCGTCAATTCTTTGGCACGCTCAGGGGACATCGCCCACAAAGCACTTGAATTGTCATACCACACGTTCTCATTTCCGTAAAGGCACTCCGCCGCCTCATCCCACGCCTGATAACCGCCGAAATGAGAGGCAATCACCTTGAGCTTAGGAAAGTCGCAAAGCAACTTGGCAAGCTTTTTCGGCTCGGAATAGCGGTACTCTTCTCTGTCATCCCCCATGTGGTAGTTGATGATCAACCTGCCTTCTGCCGCCTCGCAAATGCGGTACATCCGCTGATCGAGCAGGTCAAAGCGCTGAATGTCGGGATGGATCTTGATGCCGCGAAGCCCCATTGCCGCACAGCGGTCAAGCTCGTTTTCCACATCGTCAAAATCCTGATGCATGGCGGCAAAACCCACCGCTTCAAAGCCGAGTGATTTGGCATCGGCAACACGGGCTGTGATATAATCATTGATGCTTTTTACCTGATGCGCCGTGGTTGCCACCGAAAACAGCAAAAAGCCGTTTGTCTTGTTCTCACGGCATTCTGCAATATAGCCGTCAAATGTACCCGCACCGGGTACAGGAAAATCATAAAACTTTCCAAGCGCCACTCTTGCCCTATCGGCAATCGCATCGGGATAAACGTGAACATGAGCGTCAAAAATCTTATATGACATGATAAAACCTTCTTTATTTTCACTAAGGGAAAAGGAAAGCGTTATACGCTTTCCTCCCCGAAAAATTCTTCGTAAACAGCCTGAATCACAGGATTCATATCTTTTTCGGAAATGCTCAAGATAATATTGAACTCTCCCGAGCCTTGGTCAATGGTACGAACATTCACACCTGCTTTTGCCACGGCGTTAAACACTCTTGCCGCCGTTCCCACGCGATTCACCATGCCGCGACCCACAACGGCAACCAGCGCAAGGCCTTCTTCAAGCTGAATCGAGTCAGGCTCAACCGAGCGGCAGATCTCGTTGATCACCATATCTCTTTTGGGACGAAGTGACTCTGTGGTCACAATCACGCCCACCGAGTCAATGCTCGAAGGCAGATGCTCAAACGAAATGCCGTGGTTTTCAAAGACATGAAGCACCCTTCTGCCAAAGCCGATCTGGTTGTTCATCATGTCCTTTTCAATCGTCAGAACACAAAAACCTTTTTTGGCAGAAATACCGGTGATCGGAGGATCATTCTCGCTTCTCTCGGCGTGTGCAATAATCATCGTTCCCTTATCCTCGGGGCGGTTGGTATTGCGGATGTTGATCGGAATGCCCGCCATGCGCACCGGGAAGATTGCATCCTCATGAAGCACGTTCGCGCCGTGGTAGGAAAGCTCGCGAAGCTCGGTGTAGGTGATCACATCAATGCCTTTGGGATTTTTCACAATACGGGGGTCCGCAACAAGAAAGCCCGAAACATCGGTCCAGTTTTCGTAAAGATCGGCTTCGCAGGCACGCGCCACAATAGAGCCGGAAATATCACTGCCGCCGCGCGAGAAGGTCTTCACCTTACCATTCGGCAAAACGCCGTAAAAGCCGGGGATAACCGCATATTCGTGCAGCCTCAGAACGGTGGACATCACCTTTTGTGTTTTATAAGTATCAAATTCACCCTTGTTGTCAAAGAATAAAACATCGGCAGCATCAATAAAATCATATCCGAGAGCGGTCGCCAGCACCATGCCGTTCAAGTATTCGCCGCGGCTTGCCACGTAGTCGGAATCACAACCCGCCACAATGGTTTCTTCAATTTTTCTAAATTCATCTGTCAGATCAAGCGTTAATGAAAGACCTTCAATAATATCATCGTAACGCGAACGGATCACAGAAAGCAGTGCGCGAAAATCGCCGCCGTTTTTGGCGGTATGATAGCATTCGTACAGCTTGTCGGTCACCTTAAAATCGCCGTCAAAACGCTTACCGGGTGCAGACGGAACCACATAACGACGTGTGCTGTCACTCTTAATAATATCAATGACCTTCTTAAACTGGTTGGCGTCGGCAAGCGAGCTGCCGCCAAACTTAACAACCTTAATATAATCGTTTCTCAATGGAATAACTCCTTATAGGAAGATAGGCAAAAAAGCCGTAACACTTTATTATATGAATTATAAGCGTTTTTGTCAAGAGAAAAAGCAGAATTTACAACAAAAACAGGCATGAAGAAGTCCGTTCCGTAACAAAATAATTCTTGCTTTTTACCTGTTTGTGTGATATAATATGATGAATTGGTTTGCAAAACCAAAATAAGCCGTGGGAGGTGGGAAATATGCAATTGACTGCCGAAAAAATTGTGGAACGCATTACCGAAAAACAGTATGCTATACTCCGCGATGAACTCAATGAAGAGAATCCCATTGATATTGCCGCGCTTCTCTCGGAAATTCCCGAAAACTCCCTTCCTGTGGCGTTTCGTCTGCTTGCCAAAGAGCTTGCCGCCGAAACTTTCGTTGAAATGGATAGCGAAAGCCAAGAGCTTCTCATTCGTTCTTTTTCGGATAATGAACTCCGCTCGGTGACCGAAGAGCTTTTCTCTGACGATATGGTGGATATCATTGAAGAAATGCCCGCCAGTCTTGTCAAGAGAATTCTGGCAACCGCCACAAGCGAAACACGCGCGTCGGTCAATACCCTGCTCCGCTACTCGCCCGATTCCGCAGGCGGTATTATGACGCTTGAATATGTTAGACTCCTGCCCACCATGACGGTCAGCCAAGCCTTTGAGCGCATCAAGCGTACCGGCGTTGACAAAGAAACGATTTATACCTGCTATGTGACCGATACACAAAAACGCCTGCTCGGCGTTGTTACCGTCAAAGATATGCTCCTTGCTGAGCCTGACCTCTTGATTCTTGACATCATGGAAACCAATGTGATCTTCACCTATACCGATGAAGACAAAGAAAGTGCCGCCAAAATTTTCGTTGACTACGGCTTTTTGGCACTTCCGGTCGTGGATAAAGAAAACCGCCTTGTCGGTATCGTCACATATGATGACGCAATCGACATCATCAGCGAAGAAAGCGAAGAAGATATGCAGATCATGGCGGCAATCACGCCGTCGGATACACCCTATCTCAAAACATCGGTCTTTTCCATCTGGAAAGCACGCATCCCCTGGCTTTTGCTTCTGATGATTTCCTCCACCTTCACAGGTCTTATCATCACCTCGTTTGAAGATGCCCTCGCCGCTTCGGTGGCACTCACCGCTTTCATTCCCATGCTGATGGGCACGGGCGGTAACTCAGGCTCTCAGTCTTCGGTCACCGTCATTCGCAGTCTATCGCTTGACGAGCTTGAATTCAAAGATCTGTTCCGCGTGGTGTGGAAAGAAGTACGCGTTTCCTTCTTCTGCGCCATTGCTCTTGCCATTGCCAACTTTGTCAAGATGATTCTGATCGATATGCTCCTAATTAAAGGCAACGCCATCAGCTTAAACCGCGAGGGTCTTCTTGTAGCGCTGGTGGTCTGCCTTGCGCTTGCCGTCACCGTCATCTGTGCCAAAATCATCGGCGCTGTTCTTCCGATCCTCGCCAAAAAGCTCGGCTTTGACCCTGCCGTCATGGTAAATCCTTTCATCACCACCATCGTCGATGCACTCTCGCTTCTCGTCTATTTTTTCTTTGCCAAAACGATTATCCTATCGTAAACCAAAAGCCTTGCTTCCCAGAAACAGGAAACAAGGCTTTTTATTCTTATGACTCGGATGTATCGATCTTATTGAG
>JAFXJX010000038.1 GCA_017532025.1 Clostridia bacterium
CTTCTCCATATTCAAAACCGAGTGCATATACCGAACCAAACTCAAAACCTATGAGGAGGCGCGCCTCCTCATAGGTGAATACATTCATTTCTACAACAATGAACGTATCCAACTTAAAACAAAACTGACACCACTCGAAAAGCGATGTCAGTTCGTTTCTTAGTCTTAATTATCTATCCACAGGGGGGCTTTTGTGCTGTCCGTACAAATTGGGGCAGTTCACGTTTGGCGAGGCTTTATTCTATGCAGCTTTCCTGTTAGCAAGTTTTTTGATGATAACGATCAAATAATGCACCGCAAGTCCTACCGCAATGGCAACCACAAGGTCAAAGACTACGGTTAAAACAAAGGTAAGCACAAGCACAAGGGTTTCGTAAATCGGCGCATTTTTGCAGATCGACACAAAATGACGCCACTCGCTCATGTTGTAGGCAACCATAAAGAGTACCGCCGCAATCACAGGCATTGGGATGAACGATGCGTAAGGCATCAACAGAACAAGCACGAGAAGAAGCAGGACAGCGTGTACCATTCCCGAAATCGGCGATCGGCCGCCGTTTTTCACGTTTGCCGCTGTTCTGGCAATCGCACCGGTTGCGGGAATACCGCCAAAGAGTGCCGAGCAGATGTTACCGGTTCCCTGCGCGATCAGCTCGGTGTTGGAATTGTGTTTGTCATCAATCATTTTGTCAGACACAACACAAGAAAGAAGCGATTCAATTGCCGCCAAAATGGCAATGGTAAAGGCACTTGGAATAAGTTTTACAATCTTCCCTGCCTCAAATTTCGGAAGTGTAAAAGGCGGAAGCGAGGCTTCAATGGTGTAAAGGTCACCAATGGTATTGACAGCAAGTCCGGCAAGAGCCACAATAACGGTAATAACAAGTACCGCAATCAAAGAGCCCGGAATCTTTTTGCTGATCTTGGGCCAAACGATCAGAATGGCAAGCGCAACAAGTCCTGTTCCAAGCGCCCAAGGATTGAATGTGGTAATCGAATGTGCAATGGCTTCAATCTTTTCAATCGCTTCAACGGCATTGGTGCCTTCTGCAAAGGTGAGACCGAGAAAATCCTTGATCTGCCCGATCACAATCGTGATGGCAATACCCGAGGTAAAACCAACCGTAATGGTTTCGGGTATGTATTTGATGAGTGTGCCAAGTCGCAAAAGACCCATGATGATAAGCATGGCACCTGCCATAAGCGTGGCGATGGCAAGTCCTTCAATGCCGTGCTGTGCAACAATACCCGCCACAATAGCGGCAAAGGCAGCTGTCGGCCCTGAGATATTTACGCGGCTTCCGCCAAGGAAAGCAATCACAAAACCTGCCACAATGGCGGTATAAAGTCCCCTCTCGGGCGAAACACCTGACGCAATGGCAAGCGCAATTGATAGAGGGAGCGCTATGATAGCAACAATAACCCCTGCCACAAGGTCAGAAACGAGCTGTTTTTTTGTATAGTTCTTGAATACCTCAAATAGTTTTGGTTTAAACATTTTTTATATGTCCTTTTTCTTTTACTCCGAACACATTCTACACATTTTTTTCAAAAAGCTCAATAGGTTTTGGAGAAAATTTTTGAGAAATGCTTGATTCGTATGTTTTTCTAAGGTTCTGAATATACTGTATAGGAATATACGTTTGAGGTGTGCTATGAAACGACAGGTAGGACTCTGGCAACTGATGGGCTTTGCTGTTACAGCGCTTGGCGGAACGCTGTTGCATTTTTTATATGAGTGGACCGGCGAACAGGTATGGATTGCACCGTTTTCGGGTATCAATGAGTCCACATGGGAACACATGAAGATCCTTTTTTGGCCTATGTTTCTCTATGCCATTGTGCAAAGCTTTTTCTTCAAAGACAGAAATGACTTTTGGTGTATCAAGTGCAAAGGGATTCTTGCCGGTCTTGTTTCGATCCCTCTTCTGTTTTACACCTATAATGGCGCGATCGGAAAATCACCCGATTGGATCAACATTGCCATTTTCTTTATTTCTGCGGCAATAGCCTATATTTATGAAACAAAGCTGTTTTGAATGACGAAATCGCTTGCAAACGCCCCAAATTTGCCTTTGCGATTCTCGCTTTTATTGCGGCCCTGTTCATCTTCTTCACCTTCAAAACACCCGAAATCGGCATATTCAAGGATCCGCTGACGGGTACGTACGGGATCTAAAAGCCTGTGAGATTTATTCCCACAGGCTTTACTGATTTAATCAGTTTGGCTTCACTATACTGTTTTCCATTCTCATCTCTCGTCAAGTCTCCAACCGCAGTCGCCATGATAGATCATTTGTTTTGTCATACCGCCGTCAATGCAGATGTTTTCCCCGGTAATAAAGCCTGCCATCTCCGAGCAAAGAAATAACACCATGTTGGCAATGTCGGGCGGATTGCCAACTCTTCCTGCTGGCTGTTGTATGGCATCCGCACCTTGATATACGGTATAATTATTGTCGATCCATCCGGGCGATATAGAGTTCACTCGAACCTTTCCGGAAAGGCTCACCGCAAGCGCGTGAGTAAGCGCGGAAATACCGCCCTTTGCTGCGGTGTAGCTCTCGGTTTCGGGCTGACTCATTCTGTCACGAGAGGATGAAATATTGATAATACTTGCTCCTTGTGTCATATAAGGCGCAAACAGCTTGGCAAGATAAAAAGGAGCTGTAACGCCAACTTTCAAGGCATATTCAAAGTCCTCGTAACTGCCGCCTGTAATACCGCACATTTTGGGTGCTGCGTTGTTGATGAGATAATCCACTCTGCCATAGTCGGCAATGACTTTCTTGGCAAAAGCTTCAAGTGTCTTTTGGTCGGCAAGATCACCCACAAAGTAGTCGTTCTCAATCAGATCGATCACGCAAACCGTTGCCCCTGCCGCTCGAAAACTATCGCAAATGCACTTGCCAATCCCTCTCGCACCGCCGGTCACAACCGCAATTTTGTTTTTGAAATCAAACATAGTTGGTTCTTCCTTTCTCCCAATCTTCCTTTATCAAAAGCATCGCATGACCGGTGCGAATCTCACCGAGAAGACTCACATCAAGTCCTTCGGTGGTATGATGATAAACAAATCCAAGCTTCTCCATCACGCGTCGGCTTTTTAGATAATCTCCCACATTTTTTCTGTATTGATTACGTCTCCGTTTTTTAACCAGTCTTTTAAAACCGTTTCAAACTTTTTTGTATCAACAACCCCTTCTTCAACAAGGCAATAATAATCTGATAAGCCGGCACAACAATTGGAAAAAGTGCAGAACGGTATTACTTGTGAAAAATGATACAAAGCCGACATAACTTCATCTGTTGTCATTTCATTTTTTTCATACCGATCGCAAAGCTCAACTCTCCATCTTGTATATACGCTTTCTTCATCAAACGGATTTTCAAGGCAGTATAAATGTAAGTGATACTCAACTTCTTTCATATCATCACCGCAATCAATAAGAGTGAGAATAATATCCGAAAGAGGGTTCTCTGTTTCAAGGTAGCAGTTTAACCATTTATCATAAGATGCCCAATCACCGCATAATAGCTTTATTCGCTCATAATACGCATCTTCTCGTGTCATATCCTGTTCTCCTTACCATCATGTAAAAACGTATCTGCTTCTTCTCTGCTTGTGAGAACAAAAATATTCTTATCACTGTACCTTTCAAGCAGCGCTAATACTTTGGGCTTTTGCTGGTCGTTATAGCTTTTTATAAACTCGATAAATTCCGCATCTTCTTCGGTTTCGATCCACGGCATATCACTGCGCGGCTTTCCACGGCGCTCTTTGATTCCGTCAAGGCAAACGTCAAGCGGAAAGTCGAGGAAAATCACCGTATCGCAGGCCGCCATTCGCAGCTCCATCGTAGAACCATAATTGCCGTCAATGATCCACTCGTCTTTTTCGAGCACAGCGGACAACCACTCACGGAATACGCTCTTTTCTACCGTAGTCTTATCTGCGTTCCAATACATCATGTCGAGATGATACAGCGGAATGCCTGTCTTATTATGTAATGCCCGCGCAACCGTGCTTTTACCGCTTCCGGGGCAACCGATGACGATTATTTTCTTCATTTTGATTCATCCCATCTACTGTTTCATACCGTCAAATTGGAAGTTAGCGCATACAAGCATTTACGAATTTTATTGGTACATCCATGCGCTCTGCAACCTGTTCCGGTGTCATACCGCTATCCAAAAACCGTTTGCAAACCACTTTTATATTTTCGCCAATCTCAATGATGTGCTTGTCGGGATCGTAAATTCTAACCACTCGTTGTCCCCATGTATGTTCCTTGATAGGATGCACATATTCCACATCACACTTTGTCAGTTTCTGAGTGAACGCATCAAAATCATCCTCTTCAAAATAAATCTCGGAGCTATTGCTACCGAAAGAAATATCATCAGTACCAATAAATTCTCGCCAAGTGTCAAGAGTTTGTAATGACAAACCGCCTGTCAAGGTTTTGTTTGCACCGAAATCCATAATTACGTGAAATCCAAACACTTTTTTATAAAACTCAACCGACTTGTCTATGTCTGTCACGACAAGCATAGGATTCTTAACTTTCATCAACGTCACCTCTGCAAATTCTTATTTGTTCATCCCATCCACCATCTCGCAGGATTTCGCTGTCATTTCCACCCACGCGGGGCGAAAGCCGCTTTTGATGGCATTGCGAACCGATTTGATATTGCACCAGGCGGCACAGTAAAACGGCACTTTTCCACGATTCAGTATTTCGATGGCAAGACGGCTTGTGAGCGCAGAGGCAATCCCCAGCCTGCGATATGCGGGAAGCACGTCAATGCCGATCTGCCACATCTGCTCGCAATCGGCTGAACAGCCCGCAAGTCCAACAAGTTTGCCATTATCGTATGCACCCACGCCAAGGATATCAAGATGCTTTCTCTCCTTGCAAAGTGCATTCGACCATTCGGGCAGGTATAGGTCGGCAAAATCTTCTTGTGAGAGCAAGCGCAACTCGTAGGGACAGGCGTCCTCGACTGTCCGCGCGCGCAAAACATCCACATCCGGCAGAAAATACTCCGCCATAAAGCAGATTTTTTGTCCCTTTTGCATTAAGGCTTCGTTAAGGATGTGGATCGTAGGTGTATCAAAGCAATCAACCATTGAGTACGAACCAATATATTGCTCGGTCATTTCACAGAATTCAGGCGAAACCGATGCCACAATATTATTGCCATACGACACAAGCTGACAGGAAAACGGCAACTTCAGATACCGCCGTGCACGCTCATTGTCACGCGAGATAACAATAAGATTTTCACTCTTTTCAAAGTCACTTGCCTTGCAAGAAAGATCAATCGCCGATTGCATCATGGCGATTTTCAGAATCTCTTGATTTGTCATGATTATCCTCATCGGTGTTAGTTTTTTTCTTCTTTTTCAACACAGCCTTCGCTTTTTGGTGGAATCTCTTTAATACGCCAAGCGTTTTGGTGTCGTTGGGAAACCACCATCGCATCAACAGAATGGCTATGGCAAAGGTAACTATTTTTTCAAAAGAAAAAGGCACCCACAAAAACGCAAGATAAGCACCCGATACGGCGATCATCCATCCAATCTGATAGTATGTTCCCACGCCAAACATGATATAGGACCATCCGTTGGTAATCAGCCATGCAATACCGAAACATAGAAGTAATCTTGGATTGGCAATAAATTGTAGAAAGGTTTTCAATCTTTGTTTGAACATAAGTAAGTTATTCTCCGTAGAGTATTCTTTTTTTATTATACCACAAATACACGAAAAATCAATATCGGTTTGGGATGCATATCTGAAAAGAACTTGACTTTTTTATTCAAATACGATATGATAATAAAGGAAATCAAAATAGGAGATACATATCATGAATCGTGAATATGCAAACTATGCGGTAGAACAAGCTACTTCCCTTTTGGCAATTGATAGCCCTTCCGGCTATACAGATAAGGCAGCAAAATGGATTTTGAACCAATTTATTTCGCTTGGTTTTGATGCCAAATTGACCGTAAAAGGCGGCGTTTTGGTGGATCTCGGCGGTGAAAATCGTGATGATGCCTTGCTTTTGGAGGCGCACACCGATACACTCGGCGGAATGGTTGCCGAAATCAAAGGAACCGGCAGACTCAGAATCGTTCCTCTCGGCGGCATGCGTGCCGAGAATGCAGAAGCTGAAAACCTTCGTGTTTATACAAGAAACGGTATTTGCTACGAAGGCACGCTTCAACTTTGCAATGCATCGGTTCATGTGAATACAAACTACGGCTCTACCCCTCGTAACTTCAATACTACCGAAGTTGTACTCGATGAAGATGTTACCTCAAGTGATAAAGCCCGTGAGATGGGCATTGAAGTGGGTGACATTGTGGCATTTAACCCCCGAACCAAAGTAACGGCAAGCGGATATATCAAAAGCCGTTTTCTTGATGATAAGCTTTCTGTCGGTATTTTGTTCGGACTTGCCAAATATATCAAAGATCAAGCCATCGCCCTCTCGCGCCGTGTGTATATGCACATCACCGTATATGAGGAAGTCGGTCATGGCGGTTCTTCCTCTGTTCCCTGCGGTGTTACCGAAGCCATCAGTGTGGATATGGGCTGTGTGGGCGACGGACTGAAATGCACCGAAAAGACCGTTTCGATCTGTGCCAAAGATTCGGGCGGTCCGTATAGCTATGAGGTAGTGGGAAAGCTGATTGATGCTGCCAAAAAAGAAAACGCAGAATATGCAGTCGATATTTATCCCAGTTACGGCTCCGATGTGGAAGCAACGCTTAGTGCAGGATTTGATATCCGACACGGTCTGATCGGTCCCGGCGTATATGCCAGCCACGGCTATGAAAGAAGCCATATTGACGGCGTTTATAACACACTGAAAGTGTTAAAGGGATATCTTTCAATTTGAAAAAAATGTCATATAAGTGACGTTCCACGTTAAACAGAAAAGCCTGTGCAAAAAATGCACAGGCTTTCTCTGTTTGGTGATTAGGCGTTCATTAACATCTGAACGAGCATAAATACAACACCGGCAACCATGAGACCGCCCATGATGCCGCAAGCCACTCTCACCCAAAGCTTGGATGTGTTTGTGTTCTGAGACTTGTTTGCCATTTTGAAAATACCTCCGATATATGTTATATATTTTTATTGATCAAATAAGGTGGTTTGCTGTTTTTTCAAATCGTGTTCAGAGAGCTTAATTCCTTTGGCAGGTACTTTAATGCGTTTGTACGCCGCAGGATTCTCATACGGACACTCTTTGGAAGGATACGCTTCGGTAATTATACTTCCTTTTTTCAGTTCAAAGATCGTAACACCGCGCGATGTTCTGGTTGCATTTGTGGGAATCAATGCGCTACTGATTGTAATTGCATTTTTGGCATCCGAAACCATTGTAATGTCAAACGGTGCATCCTCATAAAGAATTGCCGCAATCGGCGCAGCAGATGAGTATGCGCCAACCAACTTGTTGCGATTGGCCTTGGTCTCATACGCCGTAAGCGGAACTTTCACTGCCTTACCATTTTGGAAAATAAAGATGATATTGTGATTTTCATCGTATTTGTCAAGACTCTTCATGAAAATGCACTTTTCATCCTGACCTTGCTCAAATTTCAGTTTGGATGCAACAAATTCACCAAGGGCGGATGCCTTACAGTTGTCAAATGCCGCTACCGTTGATTTGTAACAAAGTGCTTTGTCAGAGAAGAACAGAAGCATCTTCCTGTTGTCCGATTCTTCCTGGTAACGAAGCGAGTCGCCTTCTTTGAACTTCATCTCATCGCTGCCGCGAAGTGACTGCATCGTAATTTTCTTGAGATAGCCCTCTTTCGAAAGCACAAGACGTACCGGATAGCTCTCAACTTCTACCGTTGTTTTGGGCTGATATTTGGGAATCTCATCGTAAATCAGCTGTGTCCGTCGCGGAATGCCATATTTCTTCTTGACTTCAAGAAGCTGTTTGGCAATGTATTTTTTCAGTCTTGCTTCACTCTTGATCAAATCGGAAAGATCTTCGATTTCTTTTCTTAAATCATCAATCTCTTTTACGCGATTCAGAATGTATTCCTTGTTCAAATTACGAAGCTTGATTTCCGCAATATACTCAGCTTGAATCTCATCAATTGAAAAGCCCTTCATCAGGTTCGGGATAACATCCTTGTCATTTTTCGTTTCACGAACAATCTTGATGGCAAGATCAATATCAAGAAGAATCTTTCCGAGGGCAATCAAGAGATGAAGTCTGTCTTGCTTCTTTTTCAAATCAAAAGAAAGCTCTCTCTTGACGCATTCCATACGGAATCGAATCCATTCCTTCAGGATGCCGACAATTCCTGTTTGAACAGGCGATCCGTTGATCAAAACATTAAAGTTACAGGAAAAATCATCTTGTAATGCAGTTTGCGCATACAGCTTTTCCATCAAGGCATCGGGATTGACGCCTTTTTTTAAGTCAAGCGTAAAGCTGAAACCGTCTTTGTCTGTTTCATCACAGAAATCCGAAAGCTCCTTGAGTTTTCCCTCCTTGATCATCTCAACCATTTTCTTGGTGATGATCTCGATGGTGGTAGAATACGGAATTTGTGTGATTTCAATGCGATTTTCTGCTTTGTTATATGTATAACGCGACCGCATTCGGAACGAGCCTTTACCTGTTTTATATATTTGCAAAAGCTGCTCTTTGTTATAAATGAGCGAAGCGCCACCGGGGAAATCGGGAGCTTTGATAATGTCAAGCAGTTCTTCCGCGGTTGTATCGGGATTCTTCAGAATTTGAATGGTTCCGTCACAGATTTCCGCAAGATTAAAAGAACAAATCTTACTTGCCATACCAACCGCAATACCCATATTGGCAGATACAAGGATGTTGGGAAACGATGTGGGCAAAAGAACAGGTTCTTTGGTTGTGTTATCGTAGTTGGGAACCATATCGACTGCATTTTTATCAATGCCACCGAAGAGCTCAGCGCAGATTGGATCAAGCTTGACCTCTGTGTAACGCGAGGCCGCATATGCAAGATCGCTACTGTACTGTTTACCGAAAATACCTTTCGAGTCGATAAAAGGATGTAACAGAGACTCATTACCTTTAGTCAAACGCACAAGTGTTTCGTAAATGGAAGCATCTCCATGGGGATTGAGTTGCATGGTAGCGCCTACAACATTGGCACTCTTGGTTCGTGGTCCTGTCAAAAGTCCCATTTTGTACATGGTATATAAAACCTTGCGGTGAGAGGGCTTAAAACCGTCAATTTCCGGAATCGCGCGGGCAATGATAACACTCATCGCGTACGGCATATAGTTTTTCTCTACCGTCTCTATGATCGGTTGTTCAATCACAGGCGCAGGTTGGTCAAAGGCGAGTTCACGGTTATCTAATTTTTTCTTAGATTTTTTTGCCATAATTGTGTTTCCTATTTTCTTTTTTGGTTGGGATCAGAGTTTTTTAACGGTATATCCCGCCGCTTTCAACAGACGGTTATATAGCGCAAGCCCTATATTCTCTTGATCGGGAAGCGGCGCATAAACAGTTTTGATCGAATCATCCTGATCCACACAACGAAGTGCATGAAAAAGATTGTGAGCCTGCAACAACGGATCTGAAACTGAACCCAAATTGATTATTTTTTTGTTCCCTGTCTTCGATTTCAGTTCATCATAGCACAAAAAAGCAACGGAAGGATCGTCTGGATATTGCCTCATAAACTCGGCAATATCATCTAATGTTCCATCCAATAGAATCATTTGTGCTTTGGGTGCGTAATGGCGGTATTTCATACCGGGAGCAAGCGGTTTTTCGTTTTCTTTCGGTTTTTCGGTAACAGCTTTGTCAAGAGTAACTTCAAAACCGTTTTCTGTCAGCATTTCGATTGTAATGGCGCCGGGGCGAAGCAACACAACTTCTTTATCCCCTCTCGGTAACAAAATGGTAGATTCCAGACCGAGGTCTGATTCTCCTCCGTCAAGTATGGCATCAACCATTCCGTTCATATCTTCGATAACATGCTCTGCAGTTGTACAAGAAGGTCTTCCGGAGCGATTGGCGCTCGGTGCGGCAATCGGGATTGAAGCGGCTTCGAGAAGTTTATGCGCAATCGGGTGAGAGGGCACACGCACGGCAACGGTATCAAGTCCCCCTGTTACCGAAAACGGAATACAGTCTTTTTTGGGAAGCACCACTGTCAAAGGACCGGGCATAAACAGATCGGCAAGCTTTTCGTAACAAGGTGAAATATCAGCATATTTGCTTGCATCGTTTGCCTTGGCAAGATGGATGATCAAAGGGTTGTCAGAGGGGCGACCTTTCGCTGCATAGATTCTTGCCGCCGCCGTCTCATCCAGTGCAGATGCACCGAGACCGTACACCGTTTCGGTGGGAAAAACAACGAGCTTTCCCGCCCTCAGCAACTCTGCTGCTTTGTTTATATCGTCTTGCGAAGGATTCTTAAATATCAAGGTGTTCAATTGATTAACCTTCATTCTTTGCTTTTGAGTTTTTCTGCGGTATCGGCGGCAATCAATGCATCGATCATATCACCGATATCATCGTTCATAAAGTTTTCCAATGAGTAAAGAATCAGCCCGATGCGGTGGTCAGAGACTCTTCCTTGCGGGAAATTGTAGGTGCGAATTCTCTCGCTTCTGTCTCCCGAACCTACCTGACTCTTTCTTTCGCCGGCAATTCTGTCAGTCTGCTCGCGTTGTTTGATATCATACAGCTTGGTTCTGAGCATAAAAAGCGCTTTTTCCCTATTCTGAAGCTGACTGCGTTCTTCCTGGCATTCCACAACAATTCCTGTCGGCTTGTGAATAATACGAATTGCGGATTCGGTTTTGTTAATGTGCTGACCGCCCGCACCACTGGATTTGCAGGTCTCAATCACAAGATCCTGCGGAAGAATCTCCACTTCCACTTCGTCAGCTTCAGGCAAAACCGCAACAGTCACCGTAGATGTGTGAATACGTCCCGAACTCTCTGTTTCGGGAACACGTTGTACGCGGTGAACACCGCTTTCAAACTTGAAACGGCTGTAGGCACCGTCACCTTTTATCATAAATGAAACTTCTTTGAAGCCACCAAGTCCGGTTTCATTCACACTGAGAAGATCGTACTTAAAACCGGAAGCTGTAGCATACATTGTGTACATACGGTAAAGTGAATAAGCAAACAGCGCCGCTTCATCTCCGCCTGCTCCGCCGCGTATTTCCACAATGACATTGCGGTCGTCATTCGGATCGCGAGGGAGAAGCAAAAGCTTGATCTCTTCTTCGAGCACTTCACACAAGCGTTTGGCTTCATAATATTCAAGTTCGGCAAGATCCTTCATTTCGGGGTCATCCATGAGGATCGCCGCATCCTCTTTGTCAGAAAGCGCCTTTTTGTATTCCCTGTACTTTTCGATCAAAGGTGTCATAGCTTTGTGCTCTCGCATAAAGCGAAGATATTCCTTTTGGTTGGAAACAATATCAGGACTTGCAAGCTGTTCACCGATTTGTTCATATTTTTCTAACGCTTCTTCCAACTTTGTAAACATCTCGCACTCTCCTTTCGTATTGTATATTGCAGTACAATATAGTTTGTCAGATTACAAAATCAAATTCAAAATCGTAGATAGAGACAGTATCTCCGTCAGTGGCGCCTTTTTCCTCAAGGGCTTTGATCACACCGCTGTTACGAAGAACACGCTGAAAATACATGAGCGATTCTCTGTCAGAGAAATTGATGTTGCCCATAACACGGTACAACCAATCCCCTTCTACCACATACACACCGTTAACATTAGAAATGGTAAATTCATGGCTGTCAGGTGCTTCAAAGGTTTCTTCCACATATTCGGTTTCATATACACGAATGGGGGGCAAAGATTCAAGCTCACGGTAAGCAAGATTCACAAGTTCTTTCACATTTTCGCCTGTTACAGCCGAAATATAAACAACCTGCAACTCATTCTTTTCCACATACTCGGCAAACGATGCGAGTATCTCTTCGTCATCCGCAATATCTTTTTTGTTAGCGGCAATGATTTGCTTGCGAGATGCAAGCTCGGGACTGTACTGTGCAAGTTCATTGTTGATCAGTTCAATATCATCAATCGGATTGCGACCTTCACGTCCCGATACGTCAACAACGTGGATCAAAAGACGGCAGCGATCAACATGCTTTAAGAATTCATGTCCAAGGCCAAGACCTTCAGAAGCACCTTCGATCAAACCGGGGATATCCGCCGCCACAAACGCGCAGTCATCGGAAAGCTCAACAACACCGATAGAAGGTTCAAGGGTGGTAAAATGGTAGTCTGCAATCTTCGGTCTTGCGGCTGAAATACGTGACAAAAGCGATGATTTTCCCACATTGGGAAGACCCACAAAGCCCACGTCGGCAATCAGCTTCAATTCAAGAATCACTTCTTTTTCTTCACCGAGAATGCCTGATTTTGCAAAACGGGGAATCTGACGTGTGGGTGTAGCAAAATGTTTGTTACCCCAACCGCCTTTACCTCCTTTGCAAATCACAAAATCACCGGGCTCAGACATATCTTTGATAACAAGACCGCTTTCAGCGTCCTTGATAATCGTTCCAAGCGGTACAGGAAGAATCAAATCGGAGCCATTCTTACCGTGAAACTTCATCTTGGCACCGTTGCCGCCATTCTCCGCTTTGAATTTGCGTTTATATTTATAAAATGTGAGAGTATTCATACCCTCGTCAACACGAAAAATAATACTACCGCCTTTTCCGCCGTCTCCACCGTCGGGACCACCATGCGATACATATTTTTCTCGGTGAAAGGAAATACAGCCGTTTCCGCCGTTTCCTGCTTGTAATTCAATTCTTACATTGTCAAATAACATGATATCATCCTTTTGATCAATTTAACCGATCATTCTTAAAAATTCTTCTTCGTCAATGATGGTAATACCGAGATTTTGTGCTTTGGTGAGTTTGCTTCCCGCATCCTCGCCTGCCAAAACAAACGAAGTTTTTTTAGAAACCGATGAGGATGCTTTTCCGCCATACTTTTTAATCAGTGTTTCCGCTTCACTGCGCGACATTGTGGGGAGCGTTCCGGTCAAAACAAACGTAAGACCTGCGAAGCGTTGATCTAATATTTCTTCTTTATCAGCCGTGGTTTTAACCCCAAGTGTCTTCAAATCCTCTACAATCTCTTTGGTAGTCTCTCGTGAAAAGAACTCCACAATGCTTCTCGCCGTGATTTCACCAATATCCTCAATCGAACAAAGCTCCTCTACCGTCAGAGAAAAATAATCGTTGATATCAGCATATCGTTTCACAAGACTTTCCGCCGTTGTAATACCGATCTGACGAATTCCGAGTGCATACAAAAGCCTTGCAAGTCCGCGCTCCTTAGAACTCTCAATCGCTTTGACAAGATTCTCGGCACTTTTTTCTCCCATGCGTTCAAGCGTAATAAGCTGCTCGGGCTTTATGCGATACAAATCGGAAACATTCTTAATGATTCCGTTATCTTTCAAAAGCTTCAGAACGGCAGGACCGAGACCTGCAATATCCATAGCATCTTTTGAAGCAAAGTGCTCAAGATTTCGCATCAGTTGTGCAGGACACGCAGCATTGGTGCAACGTACCGATGCTTCTTCATCCCGAAATACAGGCTCACCACAGGAAGGACAACACGTGGGCATGGAAAAAGACGTAAGATTCTGTTTTCTGTTTTGCTTCTTACTTTCCACAATTTCGGGGATAATGTCCCCCGCTTTCTGCACCACTACAACATCACCAATTCGAATATCTTTTTCGGTGATAAAATCAATATTGTGCAGTGTGGCACGCGAAACAACACTGCCCGCAATACGAACAGGTGTAAGCTCGGCAATCGGTGTTAACACACCGGTTCTACCAACTTGTATGGTAATGTTCTCAAGTACAGTTTCCTTTTGTTCGGGAGGAAACTTGTACGCAACTGCCCATTTGGGCGTGCTTGTGGCTTCGCCAATCTCGTTTCTTTTGGCGATCGAATCGGCTTTGATGACAACGCCGTCGATATCGTACGGAAGCGATTGACGCTTTTGCCCGATTTCTTCAATTACCGATACAATTTCTTCAAATGAGTGGCAAACTTTTTGGAACGGAACTGTTCGAAAACCTTGTGATCTCATAAAATCAAATGTTTCGGCGTGTGTAGCAAACGTCATATCGCAAGCTTGCAGATTAAAAACAAAAATGTCAAGCTTTCTCGATGCTGTAATACGGGAATCAAGCTGACGCAAAGACCCCGCGGCAGCGTTACGCGGATTGGCAAACAAAGATTCTTCATTCGCTTCTCTTTCAGCATTGAGAGCATCAAACGCTTCTTTGGGCATATAAATCTCGCCACGGACTTCAAGCAATCCTTGATAGTCAATTGACAACGGAATTGAACGAATCGTTTTGATGTTTGCCGTTACATTTTCTCCCACCAAGCCGTCGCCGCGTGTTGCACCGTAGATCAACTTGCCGTTTTCATAATGCAGCGCGGCTGAAAGTCCGTCAATCTTGCATTCTACCGAATAGTCGATTGCACCGAATTCTGCCTCGTTCTTGGCAATAAAGCGATGCAACTCCTCGTAAGAAAACACATCTGTCAAACTTTTCATCGGTACGGTATGCGTTATTTTTTCAAATTTTTCGCTGGGTTTTCCGCCAACACGAACTGTGGGAGAATGACTGTCATAATACTCGGGATGCTCATTTTCAAGCTGAACGAGCTCATAAAAGAGTTTATCGTATTCAACATCAGATATCTCGGGGGCATCTTCCAAATAATACTTTCGGCTGTGATACTGAAGAATACTGCGAAGCTCTTCAATTCTTCTTCTGACATCCGTCATAAAACGACACTCCCTTCTCTTTTTGTTTACAAACAGTCATACAACATATAGTATATCACGAAATATGCTTTTTTTCAAGAGATATTTTTCTTTTTTATCAATCAATCCAAAGTAAAAACTCCACAGCACAAAATTGCTGTGGAGTTTGGGTTTTATTGCTGTGCGGCAGCTATTTTGGCATCATCTGCATCAAGCTTGCTTTGTGCCCACATGGCAAGCATGGCATAGGTTTGCGCAGCAGATGCCTGGTCCATAACATTCTTTTTGGTATCAAACGAACTCTGTGTGTTCCACCCGGAAACGTAATCTCTGGGAAGAAAACCATCTTTTAGATGCGTTTTGTAGGCATAGTCAAGAGAGGTCTGGAAGCTCTGAACAAATCGCTCCCCAGCCTTGGGATCGCATTCATAAAAATCAAGAAAACCTTGAAGCAAAACAAGATTGAACCAAGTTGTCTCGGTGTCATTGGGATAGTAGGTGATCTGACCCTTTCTGGCACAGAAGTTGCTGTAAGCAGCTGCGGCAGAATTCTTGGCATCCATGAAATATGCACTTTGACCGGTAGCACGGTAGAGTGCCACAGCGCCCGAAATCATCGCACCGGTATTATAAGTGTACTGTTTTCCGTCAAAACCGGCAAGTCCGGTAGAAACATATTTTTTCATGCCATTGCTACCGGTTTGCTCAATACGCTGATATCCGATCAAGTCAGCATAAAGCATCTTTTCATCTCTCAAATTGGTTTTGGTATAGGAATAAATCTTGGCTGCCCAATCAAGATAATACTGTGCATTGCTGTCGCCCATCTCTTTCAAGCATTCATAAATCTCCACAAGCGGTGCAATGATCGGAGCATTTGAACAGGTGTGCTTGGTGGCATATGCAGGACCCCACGGAATACCGCCATATTCCTGATTGTTCTTGTCAAGAGAATAGTCCCATCCTTTAATACAGATATTAGAAAGACGGACCGCTTCGTCAAGGTACTGTTTATCGCCCGTCTGCTTGTAACGGTACATCATTTCACGAATGATCCACATTTGGTCATCATATACCGCTTGATCCCCTGCTACATTTGCTTTTCCTTTGGCAGTAGAACGGTTAACGCCATAGAAAGTTGTGCTGTATGTTCCAAGATAGGTTGTTACGTCAGCAGTTCCCGAATAAAAAGCAAAGCTATCAAAAGTCACGTCACTTAAATCTTTGAATGTTTGATTGGCATCGGTACCCTCGGTAATATCAATCAAACGGGAAATCATGGCATAATAAGCGGTATAATGCCAAACAGAGGCGGTTTCACTGGTATGACCGTTATTGGGATTGCAATAACGAGAAAGCATATAACCCAAAATCGGTACGCGATATGAACCGTATGAATCAATTGTTGTGTTGCCAAGCAAGAGTGCCTTCTCTGTATTGGATTGCACAAGCGTTTCAAGTTGCTGTCGTTCTTTAGGACTGAGTGTATCGAGTGTGGTCACTGAAGCTGTCAATGCGGTAGTTGTTTGTGTTGTTATTTGCGGTTTGACAGTGGTATCAGTTGCAGATGTAGATGGGAGGCTATCTTTCGGTTCAGTTGTAGCGGTTTCGTTTCCACACGAAATAAAGACCGTAAGAAGGGCCGCGATTGACAATACCAAAAAGAAGAATCGTTTCATTTGAGAATCCTTTCTTTGAATCATATTACCAAACCAATTTAACTATGAATACATTATATCATTTTTTTTGCAAAAATCAACCATTCATTCAAAAAATTTCGATATTTATGAAAAAACAAGTTGAAATCCTCCCATTTCTTTTGAAGTGGGAGGATTTTGGTGTTACTTTTTAAGAATTCTTTTCAATGATTGTAATGTTAGAGGGCGCAATTGATGCTTGTTTTAATACAATCTCTTGAATCTGCGCTCTTTGACCGGGTTCAAGACCGTTGCTTTTTACCACAACATCAATATGATCATCTGAAATGACAGCAACGCACTCCTCAAAGCCCTTCGCTTTGATCAAAGTTTCAATATTGGCCTCTCTTTGTTTGTTAGAAGCTAATGTTGTAATTTCGCGAAATGCAGCATCTTTTGCCTCTTCGGTTGCGTTAGCACTTGTTGTTACCGAAATCAGCGTATTATATGCACTGTCATACGCTGTCTCACGGTTCAGCTGTGCCATAGCAAAGTAGCTTTCATCGCTGTCGGGGGTAGAAACTTGATTGCCGGGTGCCTCGGTTATGTTTCCGGTGGGATCATTCGGTACGTAAGGATCTGCATTGTTTGCGAACAGAACCCAGTTCAAAAAAATTGCACCGGCAACAAGCGCCACCGCACCAAGGATAATCAAATTTCTTTTCGGTTTTCCCTTTATGGAATTGGTCATTTTTTCAAAGCCTCCCTTATATTTTTCAACAGTTCCGGTATTGCTTTCCGATTTAATGATTTTTACCATAATATTCCTCCTTTTCGTCTTTGTACATATCTATTCACAAACCGCAACTGTTATTCATCATGAAGTGAAAGTAACATATATTTTATCAGAGGTAACACCGAGTGCTGAGCTTATCAACAAAACAACTCTCAATCGTAAATCAGGCGTTTCCTCTCCTTGACAAACTACGGCAACGCCACGAACATGAGGACGTTCTTTGTTTGACGGGATCTGATCAAGTGTGACCATTACCGAAGCATCACGTATGCCAATAATTTGTCTTAGAATAGAAGCAACACGTTCTTCACATCGCTTCTCACACAGTTCAAATTCTTGCGGCGTATTGTTGGTTTCGTCCTTCTCTTTTGTATTCAAAAAGCCATTCGATACAAAGAGTAAAATGATTCCTGCAAGAAGCAAAATGATCAGATAACTTCTTTTTTTATTGAATATCTGTTTATTCAAGTTATCCTCCGTACGATGTATCAATACTTGTTTCTGTATGAAATGTTTCTTCAAGATATGTTTCGATATCTTCTGCAAACGGCATATCTCGTTGGCTGAGTTTCAATGAGATATGCGTCAGTAGAATGGTTCCGTTTTCTTTCATCTCCATCGTAAGGGAAACCGCAACGCTGTCCTGTGTCCTGAATCGTTCAACCAAGTGTTTTTGAATGGATTCCTCGGCTTTTTTTCTTGACAAAGCCAATACCTCGTCATAAGCGCCTGCGGACGGTGCTTCTATCTCTTCATTTTCCATCACGTCATCAGCAAAATGAAACAGTTCTTCTCCAAGTGACTTAATTGGTGTGAATAAATAAATCAAAAGCATCAAGGAGGCAATAAATGTAACATATTTTTTCATCCCGGCAGGAGCGATCCTTTCACCGATTCCTGCAATCAAGGATGCTGTAAATGCTGCAATCATATATTCGGAAAGAGCTCTCATAACACAATCCTCATGCGATTGGAATCGCCGAACTTGTAAATAGCGCAGTAACAAAAATATAAAGAACCGATTGAACCGAAACGGTTGCCATTAGCATATTGGTCAGATGAGATACCTCGCAGAATAAGCTTTCAGCGGATTTAACATCCAAAAGACCTGCAACTGTTTTAGAAAGAGCAAGCGATATTTTAGCAGAAAAAAGAATCGATAATGGGTAAAGCGACATAATCACAAGCCCAACGACACCGATTGTTCCAACGCTTTTTTGAATCACAGCCACAGAAGCCCCCAAGGTTCTAATGGAATCCCCAACTGCATTTCCCACAATCGGAATCGAAGAGGATGCAGCAAAACGAATGCTTCTGGCGGCAAGTGTATCTTCCGCCTGTGCAAGCATTGTTTGAAACGTAATGGCAACAATTGATACCGTTGCAATCAGTCCGATCAGAAATGTAAATAAACCTCTCACAAACGCAGAAAGCGAATTGAGATTTATTTTCTTTGATGCAATCGAAGTCAAAGCAGAAGAAAATGAAATTTTTATAATTGGCAGAAGTAATACACTGCATAAACTGCCAAGAAGTGATACCGTTAGAGAAAGGGACACCCCCGTTTTGGTTGATTGCATAACCCCACCACCCAAAAGCAGCACACTTCCCATAACAGTTGTAAAGGTTAGCATGTAAGCACTCACTCTTCTACAGTATTCGGCCACCTCTTCAAACAAAGAATATACGATGGTAAAAGCTTCAAAAGCAATCAAAAGCAAGGCAATAAAAGAAGCAAGGCTGTCTTCACGATTTCCAAAAGCATCCTCTATTCTCTGTGCGAGTGAGCTGAGGAGAAGTGCTGCCAAGAAAAAAGCCAGATAGGAATATACCGAATGTAGCGATTGTTTCAAAATCGAAACAGACAAAGAAAGCAAAAAAGAAGAATCTGCATTTTGAACCATTTCTTCATAATTGCTTCCATCCGGAAGCTTTGATTTGACATCATCGGGTAAAGCATCTGCAACGATTTCCACATAACTTTCAGGAGTTGGAAGCTCCTCATCGGCATAGACTTTTGTGCTTGAAGCTAAAAGAACTACAACAATACAGATGGCAAGACAAAGGAATAATTTCTTCATTTATGTTTGTAACACATTGGTGATTAAAGCTGTGATTTCTTTTAGTAGCGGCAATGATAACAAAAGAATCTCGCACTTTCCTAACAGTTCTACTTTGGCTGCAATGGCAGTCTCTCCGCAATCACGACAAATATCCGATGCTGTTGATACCACAAGCGATATTCCAACTGATTTTAATAGTACAGTCATATAGTTTTTACTACTTGGTTCGGCAAGAGTGTTTATGAAATCAATGATCGGATTACAGATAGCAAGCGAGATTCCTGTCAACATAACCGAAATACAAAGAGAAAGCGGTATCGCGAGTTCACCCTTTATCGTGCGAATGATCATAAGCAGTGTTACGAATACAACCGTCAAAGCACCCGAAGAGAGAAAACTGTTCATAACCCAAACAATTCTTTTATGGTATTCAAAAGTTCCGATATTTCACCAATCAACATCAAAAGCACAACGACAATTCCGGCAAGTGTTACAAGCATAGCTTGTTCATCCCGTCCGCTTTTGACAAGAAGTTGGTGAGAAACACTAACCAAAAGGCCGATTCCTATGATTTTGAAAATCAGTTCAGCGCTCACAAGGAACTCCTTTCAGCAAAGAAATGAAATAAAGTCACTTACAAAAAAAGTATGATCATTGCAATCCCCAGTGAGATTCCCAACACGTTATATAACCTTTTCTTTGTCGGAAAGTTCGCTTTTGATTCTCGTATTTTTCCTTCCAGAAGATCGCAGATTAAATCGCATGATTTGATTTGCTCGTCGATTGGCAAGCGTCCCACACTTTCAGCAAAACTCAAAAAACTCGCCTCGGTAAAACTGTCATATCCAAAACGTTCTTTCTCGAAAAGATAAGCCTCCTTTAATCCCTTCCGTCTGAGACACATCAAAAAATCACTGTTTTGTAAAGATGGGTGTGAAAACTGGCGGTATATTTCATCAAGATGGAGGCGAAAATAAGCAACGTTTTGGCGAATCGTCCGAATCAAATACAACATCCCTTCCGCTGATTCTATTTGCTCTTTTTCCTTTTTTGCTAAAAGATGACCACCCAAAGCAGAAAATAAAAATATAAAAAGAAGTCCTGTAAACTTGATCATTTCTTATTATGATTATCAGATATTTCTCTGGCTGATGTAAACGATAAAATCGGAGCACTGCCGATTCGAATTCCTTGAATTCCCACATATTCGGAAAACAAGTTATGTTCGTTTAGAATCCGTATGTTGTCACGTTGCAAAAGCTCTTCTGCGGTAGAAGCGTGAGCGGTTGCTATCACGGGAACACCTGCGTTTTGTGCCGAAAGAAGTGAGCGGACTTCCTCGTATCCTCCGATTTCATCACAAATGATATACTGCGGTGACAGTGTTCTTGTTGCTATCTCAATTCCCTTTCCGCGTGGATATCCCGACAAAAAATCAATATGACAAACTTCGTGAAGTTCTTCAACTTCAATTTCACATCTTGTGTCAACCACGGCAACTCGACGCGGCGGCGCCCCCAAAGCCAATTGCCTGATTAAATCTCTCAAAACTGTGGTTTTTCCCATATTAGGAGGCGAAAATATCAAAATGCTTTCGCCAAAATGTTTTTGGGCAAGGTATGTGTAAATTTCAATCGAAATATTGTAAATAAAACGCGGGATGCGTATGTTTAAGCTGTTAACAGATGAAAGATTCTTTATTCCCACATTGTCACAAACAGCTTTTCCCGATACACCTACGCGCACACCTTCCTTCATGGCAATATATCCATCTGTCATACTCTCCATATGCGAATAAAGCGAATGATGGCAAAGTGACGAAATGATTCGATCCATCAGATCATCATGAATCACCAAGGGGCAAATATAGTTTTCGCCGTATCCGTATGGTCCGCACTCACCTCGGGCAAGCGTTAATGAAAGCGGCTTCCCTCTTCTGATGCGTATTTCGGTCAGACTGTTTTCGAATTCTTTTACAAATCGGTACACATCTTGCGGTAAATACTTTCGTAATTGTTCAATCTTTTTCAAATCGCTCTCATTCCTTCGGTAGACAAGGTCTGCTTACACGCAATATATACTCGTTCTCAAAATAAAATATGCAAAATAGGCAATAATAAAAAAAGTGTTGCGCGTTTGGCGCAACACTTTGGAAAAAAGCATATTATTCGGGAATGATACAACCGTATGTTCCGTCTTTTTTACGGTACACAACGTTAACCTCTCCGCTTTCATCGTTAGCAAACACATAAAAATCATGCTCAAGAAGGTTCATTTGCATGATCGCTTCTTCACAAGACATGGGTTTGAACTTAAATGATTTTGTGCGAACAGTGAATTCGGTTTCTTCCTCAAAATCCTCAGCAGGAGGAATATCGAGCGCGTTTCCTTTGAGGAAAGCTCCCTCTCTTAAACGCTTGGCAAGTCTTGTTTTGTTCTTTCTGATTTGCCGTTCAATCGCATTCAAAGCCTTATCCAGCGCATTTTGGTAAGTTTCGTCAGACTGTTCACTGCGGAAGAAGATTCCCACACTTGTAATCGTGAGTTCGAGATTATCGAAATTGCCTTTTGAGGAGATGACAACAGTTGCTTCCGCATCATCTTTGAAGAATTTTTCATACTTCAAAAGCTTGCGCTCCACTATTTCACGAAAACCTTTCGGAACTTCTGTTTTTCTGCCGATGACTGTTACCTTCATTCTACTTACCACCTTTCGTGTTTAACAAGACAACGATCTGTCTTTGTCTATATTGTACCATATGACTATATATTTGTCAATATATATTGTTAAGAATAACTATTTATTTTCAAAAAATCTATATGTTGTTTATAACCGGCTGTAAAGCATTGACACAAAAAGGCGAATATGATAGAATGAATTAACAAACACTTACACAAACGAAAGGAAATGATACGGTGCCTAAAAATAGATTACTACGAATTGTAACAGTTGGTATTTCCCTGTTGCTGCTCATAACAATGCTATCCTCTTGCGGACTCCTTACTCTTCTGACAAATGCCATTTTGACATACAATAGCCTGTTTCTTGATTTCAACGATCTTCAATACGAACGCCCTGATTTTCAAGAGATTGAAGATGAGTTTGTTTCTTTGACCGAAAAAATTGAGAAAAAAAAGAAGTCTATGTCAATTCTTCGCGAAGCTTCCGATACTTTTGAACTCTACAACGACGCTTACACACAATATGTCCTTGTGCAGATTCGTTTTTACTCAAATGTAAATGATACTGTAGCTGAAGAAGAAATCAATTATTGCGCCAAACACTTTGCTCTGCTCGATCCGATTATTAACAATTTTTATTTAACAGCACTTGATAACGGTTACCGTGATACGTTCTTTGGTGGATGGTCCGATACGCAAATAGAGTATCTCCGTATCAAAAATAAAATGTTTGACGGTGAATATGCCAATCTTGTTTCAAGAAGAACTGAAATTGAAAATGAGTATATGGCTCTTCTCTCCAACCATACCGTTGAGTATAATGGTACCCCATACACCGCTGAACAAATTAAGAATTTGGATATATCCGAATCGGCATATAGCGCACTCATTACCGATTATTATAACAGCCTTGAAGCCGAAGTTGCCAAGCTTTATACCGAACTTGTAAGCATAAACGACACATTGGCGGAAAAATCCGGATATGACACCTACACCGAATTTTCCTATCGCTATATCTATCAGCGTGATTATGCGCCTGAAGATGTTAAAGATATGTACCGCTATGTAAAAGAAGAAATTGTTCCGCTGTATGATGAAGTCACTTCATTGATTGATAGAACCGTACTTCAATCAGCATTATATGCTGAAAACGCAACCTTCCGCCGGTACGACTCTATCTTTAAACAATATACCTCCGAGATTTCCCCTACCATGAATCAAGCCTATAAAAACATGAAATCCTACAACTTATATAATATAGGCGCTTCTGAAGGTATGCAAAAAGCAGGCCTTACCACCTATCTCCCCTCGTATAACCTCCCTTATATCTATCTTTATACGTATGGAGATCTTGGCGATATCTCCTCGTTTATTCATGAATTCGGTCATTTTTTCAGTTATTACGTGAATGCGGAAGAGAGCGACGGTATTATTGATGTTTCGGAAATTCAATCGCAGGCAAATGAGTGGTTGTTCATGCCGTACTATGACCTAACCGAGGAGCAGCTTGAACAGTTCACACTTTATCGTCTTTCCGAAACCTTATTGGTAATTATTGAAGGCTGTATGCTTGACGAATTTCAGCAGACGGTGTACAGCGACAATGACAATACCGATTACAAACAGTTGTTTGAATCGATTGCACGCTCCTATCACTTTGATGAAATCGCCCCTCCCGAGCTTCTTTCTAACTACTGGGCGTTGGTTCACCACAACTTCGTTATGCCACTTTATTATATCAGCTATGCAGTTTCCGCGCTTCCCTCTTTGGAACTCTACTTTGACTCTCAAAACGATAGAGATACCGCAATTTCCGCTTATCTTTCGGTTATCGATGAATCGGGATACCGTGAATATCTTAAAGTTTTAGAAGATGCCGATCTGAACTCTCCTTTTGAAGAAGTGGCATACCAAGAGCTTTCGGAAGAAATCAAACAATATCTTTTGACTGTCAAATAAATTTTTAAAAATAAGAATGAAGATAATACGAGAACATTTCGGTGTTTCTCGTATTTTTCTTTGTTGCCGTAAAATGACAAATTTGTTTCTTAAGGGTATCCAGAAGAAATCCTGAAACCTCAAATAATATCACAATTAACAAAACGCCAACATTTCACCAAACAATCAAAAACAAACGGCTGTTACAATAAAATCAGAAAATCAAAAACATAATAAAAGGAGAAAAAACAATGGCAAACTTTTTGAAAAACGCATTCAAGGACATGAAGGAAAGTGCAAAGGCACAGCACGAGGTTGACAAGGCTGAATTCAAAGCCGCCAAAGCTGAAGCGAAGGCAAACTTCGAAGAAAACAGAGGTCACAACACCTATGCCAAGGCAAAGGCGGATGCCAAAAAGTCTTGGGATGACGCTCACATGACGCCCTCCCAAAGAGCTGCTAAAATGCAGGAAGAGCGTGCCGCCAAAACCGCTGAAGCCAAGGCAAGAACCGAGGCAGCAAACGCTCGTTACGAAGCAGCAAAGAAAAAATAATGGAACCGGACAATGTAGGCGAGGCGTAATAACACGGCTCGCTTGTATTGTTTTACGAAGGAGTCAAAAATGAACGCTATTGAAATCAGAAATCTTTCAAAAAGCTTTCGAGGAATGTATGCAGTCGATCACCTTAATATGACCGTTCCGCAGGGTGCCATTTACGGTTTTATCGGTGAGAACGGTTCGGGTAAATCCACCACCGAGAAGCTTATTTGCGGTCATCTCGTTCCCGACAGCGGTGAGATCGAACTGTTCGGCAGAGATTACACCGATCCCGGCGTAAGAGTCAGAGTCGGTGCGCTAATTGAAAACGCAGGATGTTTTCCCGGTTCGTCCGTGTATCAGAACCTGATGATGCAATGCATCAATCTCGGTATTGAAAATGCCGACGAGGAAATCCGACGTGTGCTCGAGATCGTGCGTATGGAGGATAATGCCAATCTCAAATTCAAAAGCTGCTCTCTCGGTATGAAGCAACGTATCGGCATCGCGATGGCGCTTCTCGGAGATCCTGCACTTCTTATTCTCGACGAGCCGATCAACGGTCTTGACACTGACGGTATGCGTATTATGCGCGAGATTCTCGTTGACATCACGAAAAAGTATGGTTGTACCGTTCTCATTTCCTCTCACATTCTCGGTGAGCTTGAAAAGATCGCAACTCACTACGGCATTATCCGTCAGGGCAAAATGATAACAGAGCTTTCCGCCGAGGAAATGGACTGCCGAGCACAGGTGTTTACTTCTCTTAAAACCGCAGATATGAACGGTGCATTTTCAGCTCTCTCCAAGGAATACGCTGATGTTAGATGTGAAAACGGCTATATCCGCATTTATGACGTGGACGATACTGCCGCTATCGTGGATTACTTAATGAAGAACGGTCACGTGGTAAGCGAAATATCAAGAAACAAAATAGGTCTTGAGGAATACTATATTGAGCTTATGTCGAAGAAGGAGGTTGAGTAAAATGATCAACTCAAGAGACATCATATTTGAATCACCCACCTTTGCCCGTCGTATCAAAGGTATGCTGGGTGTGGACTTCTACCGCCTGTTCCATACTCCCCTCTTTTACATCTTCCTTGCCATTGCCGCCATCATCCCTGCGATGGTATCGGCTATGACAATGATGCCCGATCCAAACGGTAACACCATGGAGCCTCTATATTCGAACGTTTGGCAGATCATTGCCTCAACCAAATCGCTTTACGTGATCGAAGGAATTGCCGACTATGCCAACATGAATATGGTATTCATCTTCGGCGGTATTATGGTGTCAATTTTCATTGGACACGATTATAAGTCCGGCTATGTCAAGCAGCTTTTTACCACTCACGCCAAAAAACAGGACTATATGCTCTCCAAGAGCCTCGTTTGTGCCTTTGCTATGGCATGTATGTGCATAACCTATCTCATTGGCGGCACAGTGGGCGGGCTGCTTGTCAACTATGATACCAATGTGAACATCGGCTCTTTGCTGGTTGCCATCTTCGGTAAAATCATAATGAGCGTCGGTTGGGCAAGCCTTTATACCTTTCTCAACATTATTTTCAGAAAGTATTTCGGTGTTTCCATTGCCTCATCCTTTTTCTTTGGCACAGGCATTCTCATTATCGGCGTTGCGGCAATTGTAGAGAACCTTTCCCTTCCCACGGCATTTCTCAATATTTTCCTTTACGGTGCCTCTGTCAACGCCAACCTTTCAAGCGGAATCGATGCACTGATCATTTGTATCACCGTGTCTGTGGCGTGGGCTGTTTTCTACAATTATTTAGGCACCAAAATTCTCTCAAGAAGCGACGTATATTGATAGGAGGTGGAAGCAAATGAATGCAGTTGAAATAAGAAATCTATCCAAAAACTTCGGCTCCAAGCAGGCTGTGTGCGGTCTCAATATGACCGTTCCGATGGGCGCAATCTACGGCTTTATCGGAGAGAACGGTTCAGGCAAATCCACCACAGAGAAAATGATATGCGGCCTGATCCCCACAAGCGGCGGCTCGATCAAGCTTTACGGCAAAGATTATACCGATAAAACCGTGCGTGCCAAAATAGGTGTTCTCATTGAAGCTCCCGGATGCTTTCCCCAACTTACCGTTTGGGATAACATGATGCTCCAAGCAGCCAACCTTTCAATTCCCAATGCAGCACAAGAGGTTGTCAAGGTGTTGAAAACCGTTCGTATGGAGGGTGCAGCCGGTAATAAATACCAAAACTGCTCCCTTGGTATGAAACAAAGAGTCGGCATTGCCATGGCTCTGCTCGGCAATCCCACACTTCTTGTTTTAGACGAGCCGCTGAACGGTCTTGATGCCGACGGTATGAGAATTATGCGTGAAGTGTTCACCGATATTATCAAAGACGGCAAACGTAGTATCATCGTATCCTCTCACCTTTTAGGTGAGCTTCAAAAGGTGGCAACGCATTATGGCATTATCCGCCACGGTAAAATGATGATCGAAATGTGTGCTGACGAACTTGATGCAAGCTACCGTACCTATGTAGCACTCAAAAGCGAAGAAATGAACCAAACCAAAATCCTTCTCGGTTGCAAGTATTCCCGTGTAGAAGAGGACGAGGCGGGTTATCTCCGTGTGTACGATCTGACCACACCCGAAGAAATTGTATCGTATCTCTACGAAAACGGAATTTGCGTAACCGAAATCAAGACTGACAAGATCGGGCTTGAGGAATACTACATCGACCTTATGAAAGGAGGAAAATAAGAATGGAAAACAATACTCTCTCACAGCGTGTAAAAAGTATGCTCAAAGTAGATTTTCGCAGAATGTGCAAGTCAAAGCTTTTCTATATTCTGCTTGCCTGCTCTCTCATCATGCCTATTTTAATGACAGTCATGATGAATCTGATGGATGGCTCAGTTTCTGTCAATGCACAAACCGGATTGGAAACGGTTATGCGAGGTCCGGAAAACGCATGGCAAAATATCGGTACGCTTCCCGGTGGTGAAAACATGGGCGGTAACGAAGTATTCATGATGTGTAATATCAATATGATGTTTATGGCTGTTGCCATCTTTGTTTGCCTTTTCATATCCAACGACTTCAGAAGCGGTTACGCCAAAAATCTCTTTACTGTCCGTGCCAATAGGGGTGACTATGTGGTATCTAAAACAATCACCGGCTTTGTGTGCGGAACGCTGATGTTGATGGCATATTTTGTCGGCTCAGTCCTTGGCGGTGCTATTGCAAGTCTTTCCTTTGATCTTCACGGCTTACATGCGGGAAATCTCGTGATGTGTATGCTCGCAAAGATATTCTTAATGCTTGTGTTCGTATCTATTTTTGTTCTCATCAGCGTGGCGGCTAAACAGAAAGCATGGCTCTCTGTTTGTGGCTCGCTCGGTGGAGGAATGCTTCTCTTTATGATGGTTTCCATGATAACACCTCTGAACTCGACGTTCATTCATGTTCTGCTTTGCGTAGCCGGTGGTACCATGTTTGCTTTTGGACTTGGAGCCATCAGCAAGGTAATCCTCAAAAAGACGAGTTTGGTATAAAACACCTCCCAACACCCTTACCGCGCGAGCGAAAAAGGGTGTTCTGACTTTTTTATTCAAAAAAGCATGTTTTTTTGAAATTCCACAAATTTGAAAGCTGAACAAATGCAATTCTACAAATTGTAGAGTTGCGATTTTGTGACTCTACAGTTGAAAATAAATTTGTAGATTATATTTTCGGGAGTTTGAATTGACATCTTTCTGTTTTTTCGTATATAATGTTAGATGTATCAAGCAAAATAGAGGAGTATGAAGTATGAGCAAAGAAATTCCAATTATCTTTTCGACCGACGATCATTACATACCGTTTTTAGACGTTGCGATCAAATCGCTGATTGCCAATGCCTCCGTCGTCTATGGATATATCAACGCAGGAGTTCTGTTGATCAATCTGAAAGAATTCAGAAAAAACAATATTGTGGAAAAGTTCATCAACCTGATAACCGAGTACGACTTTGATCTCCTTGACCCGGATCAAGCATACCTCAATTATCTTTGCCTTGGCAAAATACACGTTTTGCCAAACGGATGGAACAAAGAGCCTATGCCGCTTGCTTGCGAAGGGAAAAAGAATATTGTACATTATGCACTCTACCAAAAGCCTTGGCAATACAGTGATATGACAGACGCAGAGTATTTTTGGCATTATGCCAAACAATCCCCTTTTTATGAAAGGATTTGTTTGACACAGCAAAGTTTTGGCGAAGAACAAAAGGCTCAAAAAGAAGCAACTGCACAGGAAATACTCGAACACGCCTTACTGATTGTAAATTCCGAAGATACTTTTTCCACCAAACTCTGCTTATCTTGAGGTGAACTGAATGGAAAAGAATCCGCATAAATTAGAACTGCTCCGACGCATTGCCGAGCTTGAACAAAAAGGCTTGTGGCACCTTGATGTTGAAGATGACCCCGAAACCTATCCGCTTATGCCGAACAAAGTGGATTATCTGAACAAGAAACTGTCAAGCAGAATCTTAAATAAAATCGCCAACATCGCCGGAACCCGTTTCTATGAAAAAATGATTGCCAACCGTCAACTTATTATCAAGGATATCAGAGGTATTGAGAATTTTACGGCGGTAACAGGCGGCAAGATCGTCACTTGCAACCATTTCAGCGTGTGTGACAACTACGCCGTTTGGGTGGCACTTCGCGATTATATGGATGGAAAAATGCTTTATAAGGTCATTCGCGAAGGAAACTATACAAATCCGCCGAAGCCTTTCGGATTGTTCATGCGCCATTGTAACACACTTCCCCTTTCAAGCAAGACCGCAACGATGGTAAAATTCTTACGAGCTGTCAAGACACTGCTTGAGCGCGGCGAAACGATACTGATCTATCCTGAGCAGAGTATGTGGTGGAATTACAGAAAGCCCAAGCCGATGCAAGACGGTGCTTTTACATTGGCAGTACGAAACAAAGCTCCCATCGTGCCTATTTTTATTACAATGGAGGACAGCGATGTCCCTGACGGCGACGGTTTTTTTGTACAAGAATACACGATTCATATTCTGCCTGCCATATATCCCGATCCTACCCTTTCGAGAGCTGATGCCCAGGAAAAAATGAAGCAGGAGAACTACGAAGCATGGGTAAAGGTCTACGAAGAGTTTTACCAAAAACCTCTCGTATATGGTGACGCATGATATTATATCTTTCAATAATCGGCATAGCGATGTTTGTTATATCTTTTATCAACATACTTTTGGGTATAGCTTCGTGGTATTATGTCGTTGTAGCTGTCATTTGGTGCGTAGCACTTCAATTTGCCTTTGACGGATTGATTGCCCTTATCATCAACAAGATGCCGGACAAATGGTTCGGCGTGGACAACCCACTCTATCAAGTATTCCAATGGGAAAAGAAGCTTTACACCAAGCTAAAAGTTAGAAAATGGAAGGACTATGTGTGGGAACTTGGTGGTCTTGGCGGTTTCAGCAAGAAAGAACTCAAGGAACCGGACAATCCCAAATACATTGAAAAATTCATTATCGAATGTAACAAAGGCGTGCTTACACACCGGCTTTCATATCCCATCGGCTTCTTAGCAATGCTCACGCTACCGGGTACATCTGCTCTGACGATTGCACTTCCCGTTGCGATTGTCAATTTGTTTTTGAACATTTTACCCACATTAGCGCTCCGATACAACACCCCCATGCTAATGTCAGTTTTGAAAAGACTAAAAAGGAAAGAGCTTTCATACGAAAAGCAACGCCAATAGCGTTGCTTTTTTTGATAGCAAAGCTTTTCACACTCACACTCTGCAAAAGAAATATAACAAAATGTTTTTAAGAATTCTATCAAAAAGCCCAAACGCAAACAAAATCTTAACATTTGTGTGTTAGAATACAAGTACAAAAGTGAGTATCACCCTTGGAGGATAAAAAAATGTTCAAGATTTTAATTCTGGAGGATGACAGAGACCTGAATCGCAGCGTGTGTTCTTTTTTGAACAACTCGGGTTACGAAGCCATCGGTTGCCTTGATGCAGAAAGCGCATATGATGAAATGTATAAGACCACCTTTGACCTTATCATATCGGATATTATGATGCCGCATATTGACGGCTTTGAGTTTGCCACGACTGTACGCTCGCTCAACAATGATATTCCAATCTTGTTTATGACCGCACGTGATGATTTCGCATCCAAACAAAGAGGATACCGCATCGGTATCGACGACTATATGACCAAGCCAATTGATCTTGACGAGATGTTCCTGCGTATCGGTGCGCTTCTTCGGCGCTCCAAGATTGCCTCAAGCCGTCGCCTTGAGGTGGGCAACTTCGTGATGGATGCCGACGAGAGAAGTGCCGCCTTAAACGGAGAGGAAATAGCCCTCACGGCAAGAGAATTCGACCTTCTTTACAAGCTTTTGTCCTATCCGAAAAAAACCTTTACACGCACGCAACTGATGGATGAGTTTTGGGATGTAGATAGACAAACAAGCACGAGAACGGTGGACGTCTATATGACCAAGCTCCGCGCCAAGCTTTCAGAATGCGATTCCTTTGACATACAGACTGTTCACGGTCTTGGCTACAAGGCGGTAATACGATGAGAAAAGGAAATAAAACAAGAAGCTTTATCCGCACGATCAGCAATTTTTTCATCTTCTTTTTGCTTGCCGCCTTCGTAACGACCTGCTGTATTATGCTGTTCATCTCGGCACTGCAAGACTCCGTCGGCAGAGAGTTCACACAAAGTGAGATCACCCTTGCCGCCAAGATCACGATGGTCAACGTGGTGCTGATCAGTATTTCTATGGCTACCATCGACTATATTCGCCGTAAAGTTACGGTGGAACGTCCTGTCCAAAAAATTACAGAAGCAACCTCAAAAATGATGGACGGAGATTTCAGCGTTCGCATAGAACCGATTTCCAAATTCGGTTCCGACGACAGCTTTAACGAAATCAGCAAATGTATCAACAAAATGGCAGAGGAACTTTCAGGTGTGGAAACGCTTCGCACCGATTTCATCGCCAACGTATCCCATGAAATGAAAACACCTCTTGCTGTGATACAAAACTACGGAACACTTCTCGAGGCTCCTGATATGCCTGAAGAAAAACGTATTGAATATGCCAAAGCAATCACCGATGCTTCGCGCCGTCTTGCCGATATGATGACAAACATTTTGAAGCTTAACCGCCTTGAAAACCAAAAGATCTATCCGAACCTCACAACCTTCGATCTTGGAGAACAGCTTTGCGAGAGCCTTTTGCAGTACGAAAGCACGTGGGAAAGAAAAAATATCGAAATTGAAACGGACATTTCCGAGAGTGTGCTCGTTTCTGCCGATGTCGAGCTTCTTTCTCTGGTATGGAACAACCTTTTCTCCAACGCCTTTAAGTTTACAGAGGACGGCGGTAAGGTCACGCTTACGCTTACGGCAGACGAAAAATACGCTACTGTTAAGATATCCGACACTGGATGCGGAATGAGCGCTGATGTCGGCGCACACATCTTTGAAAAATTCTATCAAGGCGATACCTCGCATGCAACCCAAGGAAACGGATTGGGACTTGCTCTCGTCAAGCGTGTGATTGATATTATGCAAGGCGAGATCGGCGTGGAAAGCGCCGTAGGCGTTGGCACAACCTTCACAGTCAAAATCAGGAGAATCGGAAATGAACCCAAAGAGACTCGTTAAAGCTTTACTGTTTCCGCACCTCGCCATTATGATCCTCCTTGTCCCCACGGCCACTGTTCTGCTTGTCGGTTCAATGGTATTGATCGGAACAAAATCAATCATATCCTATATTTCCTACGTTGTTGCCGCCTATACCTTAACGGTTTGGTGCTTCAAACTTCCCTCTTTCATTCACTGTATCAAAACCTTTAAGAACAATAACAAATACACAAGAATATGGCAAGACAATCCACGCCTGCGCGTGAACGTATCACTCTACACTTCCCTTGCGTGGAACGCCTTGTATGGATTCTTTCAGCTGTGTCTGGGATTCTACCACCGCACTTTTTGGTTCTTTTCGCTCGGTGCGTACTATATCTGTCTTGGCGCAATGCGCTTCTTTTTGGTCAGACACACAAAAAAATACGCCCCCGGAGAAAGGCTGCAGACTGAGCTTGTGAAATATCGAGCTTGCGGATGGGTATTCCTTCTGATGAACTTAACATTGTCTCTCATCACTTTCTTTATGGTCTATTGGAACAGAACCTTCGAACATCATATGATCACGGCAATCACCATGGCAGCTTATACCTTTACGGCGCTAACGACTGCTATTGTCAATGTTGTAAAATACAGAAAGTATAAAAGTCCCGTCTTTTCCGCCTCCAAAGCAATCCGTTTGGCGGCAGCTCTTGTGTCAATGCTGACACTTGAATCCACGATGCTCACAACCTTCAACCGTGGAACAATGACACCGTTAGAGCAGAAATGGCTACTCGGTGCAACAGGTGGTACAATCTCTGTCTGCATCATTCTCACGGCGATCTATATGATCGTTGTCAGCACAAGGAAACTCAATACATTAAAATCAGAGGTTAAAAATGGAGAACAATAACGAAAACAATGTCTTTCAGTACACATACTCCGCAAAGGAGCAAGCAGAACTAAAACGTATTCGTGAGAAATATTCGCCTTCGCCTAAAACAGAGGATAAGATGAAGCGTTTGCGCCGAATCGATGCAGGTGTTACGCAAAAAGCACAGATTGTTTCTTTGGTTTTCGGGATCATCGGAGCGCTGATCCTCGGCACAGGTATGAGCTTGTGTATGTCGCCGGATTTCGCTGAAATCCTTGGCTCTTTTCAAGATATGGCTATGGTGATTGGCATTATCATCGGCGTGATTGGTGCCATCCTTGCCGCTCTCGCCTATCCGATGTATCATTTTACTCTGAGCCACGAGAGAAAGAAAGTTGCGCCTGAAATCATTCGTCTCACTGACGAGCTGATGAACAAGCATTAACCACATCAAATAAAAAGAAAAATACGGCATACCTCTTTCGAGGTACGCCGTATTCTTGTAAAACTGCCTTATAAAATCTGTTTGTAAATCAGTGGATGCGAAACAGGTGCGTCATCATTCCATTCCGTGGCATGGATCAACGTTTTTTCAGCAGATTCAAGAGCACTTTCTCTGTTGCAGTAAAGAATCGCAAGCGCATCACCTTGTTTTATAAAATCTCCCGTCTTTTTCAAAAGGTATATTCCCGCTGAGTGATCAATTTTGTCTTCCATGGTATTACGTCCCGCACCAAGGCTGAGTGCGCAAAGTCCGTACTGTTCAGCATTCACACGCGAAATATAACCCGTATGCGGTGAATATACGGTATGTATATAAGCCGCCTGTATCATTTGCTCGGGATGATAAACCAACTCAACATCACCACCCTGCGCTTTCACCATATTGGCAAATACCTGAAACGCTCTCCCCGAAACCAAAGCTTCTTCTGCTAAAACTCGGCATTCATCAAGACTACCTTTTTTCGCAAGGTACATCATGTTGGCTGCCAGAACGAGACAAAGTTCTCTAAAATCCGAAGGTCCTCCGCCCTGTAAGGTTTCAATCGCTTCTTTTACTTCCAGTGCATTGCCAATTGCACTGCCGAGCGGTTTATCCATATCGGTCACAAGCGCCATCATTTGTTTCCCTGCCCGTTTTCCAATCTCCACCATAATCTCGGCAAGCTGAATGCTGTCTTCTTTGTTCTTCATAAAAGAACCGCTTCCCGTCTTCACGTCAAGCACAATACAATCATCGTCGGCACAAAGCTTTTTTCCCATAATGCTTGAAGCAATCAAGGGAATACTGTCAACGGTCGCGGTCACATCACGCAAAGCATATAAAAGTTTGTCTGCCGGCGCCAGGTTTCGGCTCTGCCCCACAATCGAAAGCCCTACTGAATTGACCACGGCTCTAAATTCATCCGGCGAAAGATCGGTTCTGAAACCGTGAATCGATTCGAGCTTATCAATCGTCCCCCCCGTGTGACCAAGCCCTCTGCCGCTCATTTTGGCAACTTTAATACCGCAAGACGCCACAATGGGTGCAACAACAAGGCTGGTTTTGTCCCCAACACCGCCGGTAGAATGCTTATCAACCCGAATGCCTTGAATGTCCGAACAGTCAAGCATTTCCCCCGAATCACGAACAGCAAGCGTAAGATCAGTCGTTTCCTCCGGCGTCATTCCTTGAAAATAAATCGCCATGCAGAGGGCTGATGCCTGATAATCGGGAATCTCACCCGCAACGTAGCCGTTGATAAATGCATAGATCTCTTCTCGGGAAAGTACCCCTCCGTCGCGCTTCTTTTTGATTAAATCATACATTCTCATAGAGAAATCCTCATTTATTCAAATTTTGAGAAGAAAATGCGTGTGGAAACAACTCTTTCAGTGTGACAATACGGTAGGATTCTTCTTTGGCAAGAACAATAGGAAAATCTTGGGCACAGAACTCGCTGAGAGCTTGACAGCAAATGCCGCACGGAAGTATGGTTTCATCCAAACTACCATAAGTTCCGCCAACAACAGCAATGCCTTGAAAATCACGAACACCGCCGGCAATCGCGGAAAAGAGCGCTGTTCGCTCGGCGCAATTGGTAGCACCAAACGAAGCGTTTTCTACATTACAGCCGATATATGTTTTTCCGTTTTGAGCAAGAAGCGCCGCCCCAACGTGATAATGAGAATAGGGCGCGTAGGCATTCAGTCGCGCCTTTTTTGCTGTTTCAAGTAGATACAAAGCTTCTTTTTCGTTAATCATATATCAACCTTCCGCAATTTCAAGCGCCACTTCAATCATCTGATTGAGTGAATACTGTCTTTCTTCTACCGTCATGATCTCACCCTCGTTCACAAAATGATCGCTGACCGTGCAAAGACAAAGTGCCTTTTTCCCTGCTGCCGCAGCATTGCAGTAGAGTGCTGCCGATTCCATTTCCACACCGAGAACGCCCATTTTGCTCCATTCCATGTCTCTGCCCGGCTGATTATAGAAAACGTCAGACGAAAAAATATTGCCAACCATATAGTGAACGCCTCGCTTTTCGCATTCGTCAACCGCCTTGCGTGTGAGTTCAAAATCCGCAATCGGGCAGAATGTACCCGGCAGTTGATATTGATCCGCGTAGTTGGAATTTGTACATGAACCCATGGCAATCACAACATCCTTGAGATGCAAATCCTTGTGAAATGCACCGCAAGAACCCACGCGGATGATGGTGTCAACGTCAAATGCATTATACAGTTCATAAGAATAGATACCAATTGACGGCATACCCATGCCGGATGCCATCACGGATAGACGTTTTCCCTTGTAATAACCGGTATAGCCTTGCACACCGCGAACATCGTTAAAAAGAACAGGATTTTCAAGATAAGTCATAGCAATATGACGTGAACGGACAGGATCACCCGGCATCAAAACCGTTTTGGCAATGTCGGCAGGTGTTGCCGCAATGTGTGGGGTCGGTGTTTTCATATCAATATCCTCCTTGATTGTTATCGTTGTTTTGCGCTTTCACAATTTTCACCACTCGGCTGGTTCCAAGACGGTCAGCGCCGAGTGTGATAAAGTCTTCGGCATCGTCAAGCGAAGCAATGCCGCCCGCCGCCTTCACGCGGACGTCTTTTCCCACATGCGCTCTCATTAGCGAAACCGCTTCCCTTGTCGCACCGCTTTTGGAAAATCCTGTCGAAGTCTTGATAAAGTCAGCCCTTGCCTCAGTCACAAATCGGCACATGGTGATGATTTCTTCTTCGGTCAAAAGACAAGTCTCAATAATCACTTTCAGAATCTTTTCACCGCACGCTTTTTTGATTGTTTTGATCTCGTTCAGAATATCGTTGTACCGTTTGTCTTTGAGCGCACCGATGTTGATTACCATGTCAATCTCATCCGCACCGTCAACGATGGCAAGCTCGGTTTCTTTTACCTTGATTTCTGTGGCATTATACCCGTTCGGAAAACCGATAACCGTGCAAATCGCAAGCTTATCACCGACATATGCCTTGGCAGCTTTCACATAACAAGGCGGAATACAAACCGAGGCTGTTTGATAACGCATCCCTTCGTCGCAAAGCGAGCGAATCTCCTCCCATGTGGCAGTAACAGCAAGCTGTGTGTGATCGCATCTCGAGAGAATTTCATCAAGTTCCATAATACTCATCCTTTTCCATTTTGCTTGCCCTTTGCAAAAGCAAGTCTTTTTCATTTGGGAGTTGTTCGTTTATCACTTCATCAAGTAATCTTTTTAAGATAAGCCCCATTGTCTTTCCCGATGGAATACCGATTGCCATAAGATCACATCCGTTCACAGCAAGATCCTTCATGGAAAAACAATCTTGCCGTGCAAGGATCTCTTTGGCAAGCGCTTCTAATTGATCATAATATGCCTGACGATCAGAGTAAAGAGGATTTTGCGCCAAATTATCGGCACGCTTCAAGGTAAGAAGCATAAAGAAAAACGAGGGCGTCATTTTGCCAAGTGCGCGTTTCACGCCTTTTTCAGTTGCTTCAATTTGGATATCATGCCATTTCACAAGGCGCGTGACTGTGTTTTTGGTCGCGTTATCAAATTTCAATCGGTTCAGAATCTCTTCTGTCATCTGGTAACCAACCGATGCGTGATTATAAAAATGCCCCACACCGCCTGTGTCAAGAGAAAAGACAGAAGGTTTTCCAATATCGTGAAAAAGCGCTGCCAATCGAATCGTCTTTTCTGTGGGAACAGCATCCACAGCCTTTGCCGTATGCGTTAAAACATCGTAAATATGATGGTGATTCTTTTGGTCAAAACCCTTCATCGGCAAAAGTTCGGGAATCACCGCAGACAGGATCTCACAGTATTCGATTAAGATCTTCCCTGCACCTTTGCCGCAAAGGAGTTTGCAAAGCTCAACCTGAATACGTTCTGCGCTCACATGAACAAGCTTTTTTTTCAGGCAAAACGCCGCATCTGCCGTTTCTGCTTCAATTTCAAAACCAAGCACCGACGCAAAGCGCACAAGACGCAATATCCGAAGCGCATCCTCTGAAAACCGCTCGCTTGGCGTACCCACACAGCGGAGTATCTTTTTTTGTATATCCCTTTGTCCGTCAAACGGGTCAATGATGCCCACAGTTGGATTGTATGCAATCGCATTGACCGTAAAGTCCCGTCTCGCAAGATCTTCTTTTAAAGATCTCGTAAAGACCACGCCGTCGGGATGGCGGCTGTCGCTATACGTAGATTCTATGCGGTATGTTGTGATCTCTACCGGCTCACCGTTTACCATCACCGTGACAGTCCCGTGTTTCAACCCTGTTTCAATCACATGGTAGTTTTCAAATACACGTTTGACTTCATCAGGTGTCGCCGAGGTCGTAATATCGTAATCGTGTGGTGTGATACCCATCAGCATATCCCGCACGCATCCGCCCACAACAAAGGCTTCATGTCCGTTATGATTCAATTGTTCGAGTAGCGTCTTGGCGCCTTCCGATAGGATCATCACAGCACTCCTTTTTTGTTTTCTTTTATTGTACCACAGTTCTTGTGCAAAGGCAACCAAAATTTCGGGACTGTTCGCAATTGACAAGAATCTTTTTGTTTGTTAAAATAAAATGACATGAAAATGCAACCATACCAATTTTTTTCGAGTAGATAGGTGAAGGGACCCTGAAAACGGAGGTGAGACTATGGAAGACGAGCGCATTGTCGATTTATTTTGGAAACGCTCTGAAACTGCCATCGAAGAAACAAACAAGAAATACGGCAGATATGTCAGATCGATTGCTTTGAATATCTTGGGATGCGAAAGCGACGCCGAAGAGGCAATCAACGATACCTATCTTGATACGTGGAACACAATTCCGCCGAATAAGCCCAAAGTGCTTGCCACGTATATCGGTAAAATTGCAAGACGGCGATCGGTGGATATTCTTAGGAAGAAAAAATCCGCCCGTCGCGGATGGGGCGAAACCGCTGTTGTGTTTGAGGAACTTGAAGAATCTCTTTGTGAGTCATCAAGACCGGACGAACATCTTGAAGCGGAGGTTCTCAGCAAAGCCATCAATCGTTTTCTCCGTAGCTTACCCCAACGAGAGCAAAAGATTTTTCTCTGCTGCTACTACTATGTAGAATCAATTGAAACAATAGCTGACCGTTTTTCTCTCACGAATAACGCTGTGAAATCCATTCTGCTGCGTACACGCAACAAATTAAAACAACATCTCACACAGGAGGGTTTACTATGAAATCTGACGATCTTTTTGATGCCATCGGAAACGTAGATGACGATATGATATTAAATGCGAAATCACCTCAAAAAAAGAGATTATTCCATAAAAAAACAGTATGGATCTCGGCAATTGCCGCCATATTTGTTATATCTGGTATGCTCGGTGGTTTTTTGCTCCTCGGTTCACAGAAAGATATTCCGCAAGTACCCACAACAACCGCTTACGAAACTTCAATAACCAATTCGGCCGAAACCTCTAAAACAATCCTCACCGAATCGCCTACAACCACTCCGACACCTCTTATAGCGATTCCTCCCGAAACCACAGGGGTAAACTATCTGGCACACGCCCTTGCCACCGCGCTCTATCCTGACGAAGTTCTTTACCCCTCTGATGATCTTGGTTTCGCAGATTATGACAAACAACATACCGCGTGGAGTGAACACGGCACGATCAAAAACCAAGCATACACCGAACTTGATGTCGATATCGAAGCGTTTCTCTATGCTTCGATCGGTGAATTTCTCTCTCATAAAGACGGTGAAAACATTGTCTTTTCGCCGTTGAACGTCTATATGGCTTTTGCCATGTTAGCGGAAATCACCGATAACAATTCGCGTCAACAGATTCTTGATGTATTAGGCTGTGACAACATCGAAACACTTCGTAAAGAAGCGTCGGCTCTTTGGCTGTCTAACTACAGTGATGACGGTCTTGTCACATCGATATTGTCCAGCTCGGTTTGGCTTTCCGATCGATACAGCTATAAACAAGAATCCCTGCAACAACTTGCCAATATCTACTATGCCTCCTCCTTCAGCGGTAAAATGGGAAGCGAAAAATACAACAAAGCTTTACAAACCTGGTTGAATGACCAAACAGGCGGTCTTTTGAAAGATTCTGCAGAGACGATTGAAATGGGACCCGAAACGATTATGGCATTGGCAACCACAATCTACTTCAAAGCCTCCTGGAGTGATTTTTTTCAAAAGAAAACAACCACGAAGGTATTTTCCATGCAGCAAACGGTGACGTTGTCTGCGAGTTTATGAATCAAAGCATAAGAGCGAATTGCTATTATGGAGAAAAGTTTATCGCCGTCCCAAAAGCACTTGGATTGGAATATCAAGGCACCATGTGGCTGATTCTCCCTAATGAAGGAATATCTCCCGAAGATCTGCTAACAGACGAAGAAGCTATGTTTTTTTTAACAACCAATCAAAAACAGAAGAAAACAAAAGATACCATAGTAAAACTTAGTCTTCCGAAGTTTGACATATCCTCCAAGCTTGATCTGCGTGATAGCATGAAAAATCTCGGTATTACCGATGTTTTTGATAGTTTTCTCTCCGATTTTTCGCCTATGACCAATGATCGTAACGATATTATTGTAGCATCCGCAGACCACAGCGCGCGTGTCACAATCAATGAAGAAGGCTGCACCGCAGCTACATTTAGCAACGTTATGAACACGCCTGACAGTTTTACTCCGCTTGAAATCAATTTCACACTTGACCACCCTTTCCTTTTTGTCATCACATCCGATGTCGGTCTTCCCCTTTTTGTCGGCACAGTCAACCAACCTAACTAACAAATCAAACAGCGAACACAAACCGTGTTCGCTGTTTTTCTGTCTATTTATTGACTTAAATAAAAAAAAATGCTATTCTTTTCCTGAAAGATGCAACCAAATGAAAAAAATTACGACTATACGGTGAAGGAAAAAGGAGGTGTACAGCATGGAAGATAAGCAAATTATCGAATTATTCTTTTCCCGATCGGAAGAAGCAATCAGCAAGTTAAGCGAAAAATACGGTACGTACTGTCATCAGGTTGCCCGAAATGTGTTAAGAAACGAATCAGATATACAAGAATGCGTCAATGACACCTATCTTGCCGTCTGGAACAAGATTCCTCCCAATCGCCCCGAGAAACTTTCAGTATATCTTGGTAAAATTACCCGCCGAATTGCCATAGACACCGTTCGCAAACAAACAGCCCAACGGCGACGCAGTAATGAGTTCGATTTAGCACTCGATGAACTGAATGACTGTATCGGCGGCGGAATGCAACCCGATCAAGCAATTGAACAAAAAGAGCTTTCCAAGGTCATCAATTCCTTTCTCCATTCCTTGCCCAAAACCGAACAAAAGGTTTTTGTGCGCCGTTATTTTTATCTTGAATCAATTGAGACGGTAGCCAAACGCTTTTCTTTTACCGAAAGCAAAGTGAAATCCATGCTGAAACGCACCCGTGACAAACTGAAACGCTATTTAGAACAGGAGGATATGTTATGAAACCCGAAGATATTCTTGACGCCATCGGTGAAACAGATGATAGCATAATTGAATCGTCCGATCTGCCACCAAAAGCTACGATGCACCGCAAAAAAACAGCATGGATCTCGGCAATTGCCGCTATGCTGGTGCTGTCTTTGGTTCTTGGCAGCTTCCTACTCCCTGACAAGCAGACGCCATTTTCCGCATACGCCCTTGCCGAGGCGGAATATCCCAACGGTATTCCCTCGCAGGAACTTAGAAAAGAGTTCAGACAGAGTGATATAGATATCAATTCGTTTATCAAAAAAACACTCGAAGTCTTTTTTCAAAATTCACAAAATGAAAACCGCATTATTTCCCCCTTAAACCTCTTTATGGCTCTTTCCATGCTTGCTGAAATAACAGAAGGCGAAACAAGAGCAGAAATTCTTGATCTTCTTGATGTTGATAATATTGAAACACTACGAAAACAAGCAAGCACTTCATGGCGTGGGAACTATTCGGATGACGGCGTGATTACGTCAGTTCTGGCAAGTTCTGTGTGGCTGAGGAATGATATATCCTATCAGGAGGAAACCATCAAGCGTTTAGCAGATATCTACTATGCGTCATCTTTCAGTGGTGAAATGGGAAGTAACAACTATAACGAGATGCTACAAGATTGGCTGAATAAAGAAACAGGCGGTTTGTTAAACGACTCGATTTCTAATATTGAAACCGATCCCAACACCGTAATCCTCTTGGCAACTACAGTGCTTTTTCAGGCAAAATGGGGTAACGAGTTTTCTAAATCCGAAACAGCCAAAGGTGTTTTTTACGCGCCAAATCAAGAAATAAAATGCGACTTTATGAATGAATCGGGTTACGATACCTACTATTGGTCTGAAACCTTTTCCGCTATTAAAAAGGAACTGTCGGCGGAATATGCAAACTGCGGTATGTGGTTTATTCTACCTGATGAAGGCGTTCAGGCGGAAGAACTCTTTTCAAACGAGAATGCATTGCAGTTTATTCTGTCAAACGGTGATTGGGAAAACAACAAGTATCTAAAGGTCAATTTCTCCGTTCCCAAATTTGATGTTTCATCTGATATTGATCTCAAGAAAACCATACAAAACCTTGGTGTAAATCTCGCTTTCAACTCTCGTGAATCCGACTTTTCTGCATTAACAAAAGAAACACTTCCCATAGAAGTTTCTTCTATCGATCACAATGTTCGTGTAACGATTGACGAAGAAGGCTGTACGGCTGCTGCAATGACAACGGTTCCGACAGCGGGTTGCCCCGCCCCACTTGATGAAGAAGTTGATTTTGTCCTTGATCGCCCCTTCCTGTTTGTCATCACATCCGATGTCGGTCTTCCCCTTTTTGTCGGCACAGTCAACCAACCCCAATAATACCAAAGCTTTCGGTGAATGCCGAAAGCTTTTTTGTGATAAAAACATTGATAATTGTTGCTTTCTCCGACTTTTTGTGATACAATAAAGGGCATCTATCGGTTTTATAAACGGAGAACAAAATGTATAAAATAGTTGATAAAAAGATATTAAATCCCACAGTCATCCAGCTTATGATCGAAGCACCGCTTGTGGCACGAAAAGCAAAGCCGGGACAATTTATCATTCTTCGCGTGGATGAAGACGGCGAAAGAATTCCCCTAACCGTTGCAGGCACAACCCCCGAAAACGGAACGGTCAAGATCATTTTCCAAGTTGTGGGAGCAACCACAAAAAAGCTTTCTTATAAAGAACAAGGCGATTGTATTCAGGATTTTGTCGGACCTCTCGGCATGCCGACCCACCTTAACGGTCTCAAAAAAGTATGTATCGTAGGCGGCGGTGTGGGATGCGCCATTGCCCTTCCCATTGCCGAGGCACTCCATGCCATGAATGCTGACGTCACAAGCATCATCGGTTTCAGAAACAAAGATCTTTTGATTCTTGAAAATGAATTCAAGGCTTGTTCAAACACCCTCCGCATCATGACAGACGACGGCTCGTATGGCGAAAAAGGCAATGTGACTCTGCCTTTGAAAGAAATGCTCGAAGCGGGCGAAAGATTTGATATGATCATCACCATCGGTCCGCTTGTGATGATGAAATACGTTGTGGCAAGTGCAAAACCCTATGGCACACCTGTCACCGTTTCCATGAATCCGATCATGATTGATGGCACAGGTATGTGCGGCGGTTGCCGACTGACTTTGAATGTTGACGGCAATAAAGTCACCAAGTTTGCCTGCGTTGACGGTCCCGATTTCAATGGATACGAAGTCGATTTCGACGAAGCGATCTCACGCGGCAAAATGTACGGCGAGTTTGAGCGCCACAAATACGAAGAAACCTGCAATCTCTACCAAAAGGAGGTGCAGTGATATGGCAAACATGAATCCCAAACGAAACGGAATGCCCACACAGGATGCAAGTGTCCGCGCACATAACTTTGATGAAGTGGCACTCGGCTATTCCGAAGAAACAGCCATTGATGAAGCCAATCGCTGTCTGAACTGCAAAAATATGCCCTGTGTCAGCGGTTGTCCTGTGAAAATACAGATTCCCGAATTTATCGGCAAGATCAAAGAGGGCGATTTCGAAGCAGCCTATCAGATTATCACCAAGTCCTCTTCCCTCCCCGCTGTCTGCGGCAGAGTTTGTCCGCAGGAAACACAATGTGAATCCAAATGTGTCAGAGGGATCAAGGGAGAGTCGGTGGGTATCGGAAGACTCGAACGCTTTGTTGCCGATTGGCATAATACCTTCTGTACCGAAGAACCCACTCGCCCCGAAAGCAATGGTCATAAAGTTGCCATTGTCGGCTCAGGTCCCTCAGGGCTGACCTGCGCGGGAGATCTCGCCAAAAAGGGCTATGAAGTTACTGTTTATGAAGCCCTTCATACAGCAGGCGGTGTTTTGGTTTACGGCATCCCCGAATTCCGTCTTCCTAAAAGAATCGTTGCGCAAGAGGTTGAAACACTCAAGAAACTTGGTGTTACCATTGAAACGAATATTGTCATCGGCAAAACCTTAACCGTTGACGAACTCTTTGACATGGGCTACGAGGCTGTTTTCATCGGCTCAGGCGCGGGTCTTCCCAATTTTATGGGCATTCCCGGTGAATCCTTGAACGGTGTGTATTCGGCAAATGAATTTCTCACCCGAAGTAATTTGATGAAGTCCTACCGTGATAACCCCGAAACCCCCATCATGAAAGGCGGCCAAGTTGCCGTTGTCGGTGGTGGCAACGTGGCTATGGATGCCGCAAGAACCGCGCTTCGTCTCGGCGCTGAGAAAGTATATATCGTTTACCGCCGTTCCATGGAAGAACTCCCTGCCCGCCGCGAAGAGGTGGAACACGCAAAGGAAGAAGGCATTATTTTCAATCTGCTTTGTAACCCGGTCGAAATTCTCGGCAAAAACGGTTTTGTTTCAGGTATCACTTGCGTAAGAATGGAGCTTGGCGAACCCGATGAGCGTGGCAGACGCCGACCGATCGAAATCCCAAACAGCGAATTTACCATGGATGTTGATACAGTCATCATGTCGATTGGAACATCTCCCAATCCTTTAATCAAATCAACCACCGAAGGTCTTGAAGTCAATCGTCGCGGTGGTATCGTTGTCAATGAGGATGGACTCACTTCCCGACACGGAGTCTATGCCGGCGGAGATGCCGTAACAGGCGCCGCCACCGTGATTTCCGCCATGGGCGCCGGAAAAACCGCAGCACAGGCAATTGATAAAGCCCTTTCATAATAGGTTTTTCAAAACAAAAACACCGCATTGGGTGGTTTCCATAAAGCAGGTTTTCACCTACCGAAAGAGCAAAAGGAGTACGGACAATTTGTTCGTACTCCTTTTCACACGTCTTGCCCTGCAAGGTATAATGTGTTACACCTTTTAGGTGTACTGTCGGGCGGTAATATAGCCTTCCTCCGGGAGTGAGCCTTTGGATTTTGTGTCCCGAATGTCCGTCAATTTTCCTGACAAGCACTGCTTTTGCGAACACAAAAGCGAATTACGCATTCTTTTGAGCTATTCGTTTTTCGATTTCACCTAAGTCAAGCGGTTTGTATTCGTTTAGTTTTTTCTTATTGTATTCCTTTGTAAAATAATCTACCACTTCGCGCATGGTTTTATTATAATCACGGAGTTCGATGTGGTTGTATGTGTCGAAATAAATATGCTTGGATTTTTCAATCAGCGCATCGATGTCCTCGGTCTTTCCCAAACGAAACATACAAGTTGCGATATCCAATAGCGTTATGGCGTGGTTCGTATGCGTACCGCCGATGGGATAAGCATCATAGCCCTGCTTGTCGTGATACATAAATCGTTCAATAACATCCACACTTTCTTGAAAATGAATCATCGCATTTTCGTAGTCACCTATATCAAAATAGCGATGTCCCACTTGGTAGCAAGCTATGAAAAACTCCTGCCATTCTATGTCTTTAAGAGCTTTGGCTTCCTTCATACCTTCCTCACCCTTAATATAGCTTGCAGAAAGGCGCATTTTGTCTTGCAACATATAAGGGTACATATATGGAAGGGTTTCGATGATCTGTTTTATTTCATCGTAATGATCTTGCCCCTTTTCGAGTTCCAAATACATGTAAATATGGATCATATTTGCCTTTGTGCGACAGGTGCAGAAAACGTCTTGTGATATACTGATGATATGACTTCCAAGTTCAAATGCTTTATTGACAACTTCATCACCTCTATCAACATGATAGGCGTAAAGCTCAAATAATTCAGTTTTTAATTGAATGGAGGCGGGATAAAGCTTCAATCCATCAAGTAGTATTTGTTCAGCTTTTTCAAAATTGCCCCAAAAATATTTGTTGTATTCTAAACGGATATCTTCAATGTCTTTGTCGATATTCCTTACGTCAAAATCGAAAAGCTCATCAAGTGAAACCTTGAAAAGTGCTGCGAGAGTTGGAATCATCGTCATATCGGGATAAGATGCCCCCATTTCCCACTTCGACACAGCTTGTGCGGAAATATTAAGTGTAGCCGCCAACTGCTCTTGGGTAAGATTTCTTGCCCTACGCAGTTCACGGATTTTATTACCGAGATTCATATTGTTTACTCCTTTTGTTTCATTTCGGAGGCGCCTTCCGTAATTATATTATA
>JAFXJX010000039.1 GCA_017532025.1 Clostridia bacterium
CTTCTCCATATTCAAAACCGAGTGCATATACCGAACCAAACTCAAAACCTATGAGGAGGCGCGCCTCCTCATAGGTGAATACATTCATTTCTACAACAATGAACGTATCCAACTTAAAACAAAACTGACACCACTCGAAAAACGATGTCAGTTCGTTTCTTAGTCTTAATTATCTATCCACAGGGGGGCTTTTGTGCTGTCCGTACAAATTGGGGCAGTTCAAATCTGTCGGGGTTTTTTATCGTCGTTTTATGTGACATGCCGGACGTGTGCTTTCAACAGTTTTTGTAAAAAAACAAAGCCACCGAAAGGTGACTTTGTTATATCTTCTTTATTTGCAAATGTCAAGGCTGATCTTGTAGAAGCGTTCCATTTCGGCGCGTTTCTTGGCGCAGTAGTCGCGCATTTCCTGAACTTCAGCTTCGCTGTAGGGAGCGAGTTCTTCAGGCTTCAGCTTGCCTTTGTACATTCTGTCGAGCGTGAGAGCATACGCAATGTCGATATCCACGATCTTGTTGTCTCTCATGCAAACAACACGGTTGCTCTTACCGTCAAGGAGAAGCTTGACCGCTTCCACACCCATTTCAGATGCGGTTACACGGTCGCGCAGTGTGGGCGAGCCGCCTCTGACAACGTGAGCAAGACGGGCAAAACGAGTCTCAATACCTGTACGTGCTTCGATGCGCTGCGCCAAGCCTTCGCCGTAGTTGCCAAGACCTTCGGAAATGAGAATGATAAAGTTGCGCTTGCCGTATTCCTTGGAGACCAAGAGCTTTTGGATGACTTCTTCTTCGTCAAAGCGAATCTCGGGAATGAGAATAGCAGACGCACCAACAGCAAGACCTGCATGGAGCGGAATGTAACCGGCATTTCTACCCATAACTTCTACTACGTTGCAACGGGCGTGAGATTCGCAAGTGTCGCGCAATCTGTCAACCATTTCAAGAGTGGTGTTCATGGCAGTGTCGCAACCGATGGTGTATTCGGTGGCGGTAATGTCGTTATCGATGGTGCCGGGAATGCCGATGCAGGGAAGACCTCTTGCAGAAAGGTCGGTAGCACCGCGGAATGTACCGTCGCCGCCAATGGCAACGATACCGTCGATATTATTGTCGCGACAGGTTTTGATCGCTTTCTGCAAGCCTTCTTCGGTGCGGAATTCATCGCATCTTGCAGAATAGAGAGTGGTGCCGCCGCGAGAAATGATGTTGGAAACATCGCGCTCGTTGAAAAGGCGCATATTGCCTTCCATCAAACCTTTATATCCTTCATATACGCCGAAGACCTCGACGCCGCCTGCAAGAGCATATCTTGTAACAGCTCTGACTGCAGCGTTCATACCGGGGGCATCGCCGCCCGAGGTCAGTACACCGATTCTTCTAAAGTTACGCATATCTGGTCTCCTTTTATAATACACCGTGTTGTGTATTTTCACGCTTTTTTATTTTATCCGTGATGCTGTTTTTGGGTATAATGAACCCTATAACAACATACAGATATATGATAATACAAAATGAGAAAAAAATCAAGGGGTTTTTATGTTTTTCTTGCACAAATAATTGGTTTCGGCATTTGGTACAAAAAATGGCTGTCTGCCTTGACAGCAGACAGCCAAACAAACAAAGATTAACGATTTAGTTGCAACCGCAACCGCAACCGTTGTTCGAAGAATGGTTGTTATAATCGTAACCGCAACCGCAACCGCAACCCGAACCGTTGTTGCAGAAGAAAGCAATGAGAATAACGGCGATGATGATCAGCCAAAGAGTGGAATCATCGAATAAACGGCAAAGACAGTTCATAAGGAACCTCCGATAGTTCAAATTGATCAGAAAGCGTTTTTGGCTTCCTGTATCATCTTATGAAGGGCGGCTTCTTTTGTTACACCTAAGTTTATTCGAGTGTTAAAGAGTCAAGCGAAAGAAAGCTGTCTGCTGAGTTGACACCTGACATGGGAAAGGTAGCCATAGCGCCGCATTTTTCGCATTCGATTGTCACTCTGCCGTGATGCAAGCGGTAGGTGTAGTCACCTTTTTCGTTCTGGCAGTTGCAGTGGATTGCGCCTTCTGCCTCCAGATCTTTGAGTGTGAAGAAAACGACGTCGTCAAGCAGAGGGTTTTCGGAAAGAAGCTCGTCTTCTTCCTCCTCGCCCCGCATTTGTGAAAGGTCCTGCATACCCGAATCTTTCAAGAGGGCAAGCAGCTCGTCATTTGATTTTTCCACCGCTTCGGATACCGCTTCTTTTTTGCCGATAAAGGCAATATCAATGCCTGTGTAAGGGCAGGGCAGACGGAAAACACCGCTTTCTCTTGCGAAAAAGCTGTTCTGACCGAGCGTAAAGTAGTGAGGCTTGGGGCAGGCGATGCAAGGAACGGTAAGACGGATCTTCTTATCCTGCGTATAATTCATAACCGTTTCGCTCTTGCCGCAGGAACAGCGAAGCTTGAGCATATCGCCCGAGAGGGCGAAGATGCCAATCAGGCTGAAAACGACAGCACCGCAGTGCGGGCAACGGTAAGCGAAGGTTGTTTCTTGAGGAGATAGTTTCATGGATCGTTTCCTTTTTATTGAGGCGATTCTTCGGGATACTCTTTCGACCAATCGTAGCCCTCTTTCAGATCGGCGGGCTTTTTGGCGGGGAGTGCATCGTCAAGATCGTATTTGTCGGGTGTGATCAGATTGTTGCCAACTGTCATGGTATCAACCGGACTTAATACATTGTAGAGGTCTTTGTAGAAGATATTCAGCTTCATCTCGAAAATATCCTCTTCCTTGACGTCAAGATAGTTCTTGAAGAAAGGATAGTCCACACCGTTAAACACGATACGGTAGAAGTAATAGGAGTTCTCGGTGAAGGTGACATAGTCGTAGTCGGTATAGGTATTGCCTTTGTTATCTTCGAGTGTGAAGATGTAAATATCGCCGCTCGGCTTGGTGTCGAGATTATACAGTTTTTTCAGCGATTCATTTGCCGTGCGGTTGACGCGGAAGGTGAAAATGAACTGCTTGCTTTCTTCAATATACATCGGTCCGCTGACTTTATACACACCGCGGAAGCTGATGGTTTCGGTTTTTATCGTTCCTTCGATGGGGCGGATGACTTCTCGTTCGCTAAAGGGCGAATAATTGTAGACGTATTCGTTTTCTTTGATCGGAATGCCGTTTTCGTCGCGCTCCATGGCGTAGGTGAAGCTGGACATTTCCTGTGTCCATACGGTTAATTTGCCGTTTTCTTCATACGCTTGCATGGCTTCTTCGGTCCAAACAAGATAGTCGGCATGGTCGCGGTTCTGCACAAAGATGCGGTAAATGCTTAGGATAAATACAAAAAGAACGATGCCGTAGAAGATGTATTTTAAGATCTTGCCGATCGAAAGCTTGTTTTTCTTGTCTTCAACGTAGGCGTCCATGTACGAGGTGTCCTTTTCCTCATGCGGGTGTTCTACGCCGACGTCGCCGCCTTCAAAAGACTCACGGGCTTTTCGGGTTTCGTCTGCCGCCTGCGCCGCTTCTTGCTTTTGGGCATTGGCTTCGCGTGTCAGGTCTTTTTTTTCGTTTTCTTCTTCAGAAGAAAGGTTGAGATCATTTTGGTTTTCGTTCATAATCGGTTATAGGTGCCTTTCACAATTCATCGTGTGGTATTCTTTTCCTTATAATAGCATATTTTTTTCTCTTTTTCAAGTATTTTTCCTTTTTACTCTTGAAATATCCCGATGAAAATGATAAAATAATCTATCAAGCTCTCTGCATGGAGCTGAAGTTTGATTGAGAAAGAGAGATCAATATCCTATGGAATACAACATTTCGGAAAAACTGAAGGTCATGAAGCCTTCGGCAATCCGTGAAATTTTTAAGAGCCTGACCGACCCGCGTATCATTGCGTTTGCGGCAGGAAACCCTGCGGCGGAGTCTTTTCCTGCCAAGGAATTTGCTTTGCTGGCACAGGAAATTTTGGAAAAGGATGCCACAAAAGCTTTGCAGTATGGCATTACCGAAGGCTATCCGCAGTTGCGGAAACAGCTTGAAGACCGCCTTGCCGAGCGCTTTGGCTGCGCCAAAGAGGGCAATACCCTTATGGTGGTTTCCGGCGGTCAGCAGGGCATTGAGCTTGCCTGCAAGGTGATGTGCAACGAGGGGGATGTGGTTCTTTGCGAAGATCCTTCCTTTATCGGTGCGCTCAACGCGTTCCGTTCGAACGGTGCGCGCCTTGTTGGTGTGCCGCTTGCCGAAGACGGCATCGATACCGATGCGCTCGAAAAGGCTGTGGCGCAAAATCCGAACGCCAAGCTTTTGTATCTCATTCCTACCTTCCACAATCCGGCGGGCATTACTACCTCTTTGGAAAAGAGAAAGAAGATCTACGAGATTGCCAAGAAGCATTCGCTTGTGATTCTTGAAGACAACCCCTACGGCGAGCTTCGTTTTGCCGGTGAGGAAGTCCCCACCATCAAATCGCTCGATACCGACGGTATCGTCATCTATTGCGGCTCCTTCTCCAAGGTGCTTTCCGCCGGTATGCGTGTTGGCTTTGTGTCAGCACCCGATGCCATTGCCCAGAAGATGGTGGTGGCAAAGCAGGTGGAAGACGTTCATACCAATCAGTTTTTCCAGATGCTTTGCTCAGCATTCATGGAAAAGTACGACATGGATGCGCACATTGCCAAGATTCGTGAGATCTACAAGAGAAAATCGGGCATCATGCTGAAGGCACTTGACGAGTATATGCCGAAATGTGTCACCTACACGCGTCCCGAGGGCGGTTTGTTCCTTTGGTGCACACTTCCCGAAGAGATTGAGCTTTCGGCGTTTGTGAAGCGTGCGCTTGAGCGTTTTGTGGCAGTTGTGCCCGGTACGGCATTCAGCCCCGATGAAGCGGCTGTGTCGCACTCCTTCCGTCTGACCTACGCCACTCCGACCGATGAGCAGATCGTAGAAGGCGTGAAGATCCTCTCCGAAATCGTTGCGGAAATGGCACAGGCTCAGTAAAATTTGTAAAGAAAGAACGGTTGATATATTATGGCAGAGATTCTTATCCCAAACGGGGAACAGGTGAAAAAGCCCACGATTTTTTCGGGCATCCAGCCGAGCGGTAATTTGACACTCGGCAACTATCTCGGTGCGATCAAAAACTGGATCGCGTTTCAGGACACCTACGATTGCATTTACTGTGTGGTCGATATGCACGCCATCACCGTGCGTCAGGTGCCCAGTGAGCTTCGCCGTCATACATACGAGCTTCTCGCGATCTACCTTGCCGCAGGCATTGATCCCGAAAAATGCACGCTGTTTGTGCAGTCTCATGTGCCGCAGCACGCACAGCTTGGTTGGATCCTCGATTGCTACACCATGTACGGCGAGCTTTCACGTATGACACAGTTCAAAGACAAATCGGCAAAGAATGCTGACAACATCAATGCAGGTCTCTTTACCTATCCTTCTTTGATGGCGGCGGATATTCTGTTGTATCAGACTGATCTTGTTCCCGTGGGTCAGGATCAGAAGCAGCATTTGGAGCTTGCACGCGATATTGCCAACCGCTTTAACGGCATTTACGGCAACGTGTTCAAAGTGCCCGAGGGCTTTATCCCCAAGGCGGGTGCCAAGATCATGTCGCTTTCCGAGCCTGAAAAGAAGATGAGCAAATCGGACGGTGATGTAGGCTCGGTTCGCATTCTGGACAGTCGCGATGAACTCATGAAGAAGTTCAAGCGCGCGGTGACAGACTCGGATACTGTGGTACGCTATGCCGAAGGCAAGGCAGGCATCAACAACCTGATGAACATTTATTCCTGCTTCACCGGCAAGACTCACGAAGAGATCGAAAAGGAATTTGAAGGTCAGGGTTACGGCACCTTCAAGCTTGCCGTGGGCGAAGCTGTGGCAGACGGTCTTGCACCGCTTCAGGCAGAATACACCCGTCTGATGGCAGATAAGGGTTACCTTGAATCCTTGATGAAGCAGGGTGCGGAAGCTGCCTCCTATATGGCAAACAAGACACTTCGCAAGGTTTATAAAAAGGTCGGCTTTGTTGGCTGATTCGATTATGAAAGAGAGGTTTTTGTATGAAGTTTTTTGAATTTTGCGGCAATTTTATTTTGGATCACACGCTTATTGTTGTGGCGATCCTTGCTGTTATGAATCTCATTGCGCTCGCTTTTTATGTGAGTGACAAGAACAAGGCGAAAAAAGGAAAATGGCGCATTCCCGAAGCAACGCTTGTTGGACTTGCATGGCTGTTTGGCAGTGTGGGTGCTCTCATCGGTATGTATGTGTTCCGTCACAAAACCAAGCATATTAAGTTTGTGACACTTGTTCCGCTCGCTTTTGTTGTGCAGGTTGCATTCTTTGCACTTTCGGTATATGCAGCAATCAAATAAACAAAGAATATGTTATCTATCGACAAAAAAGGACAGAGAATACTTTACAATCTCTGTCCTTTTTCTATTTGTATTGTGCTATTATCTTTATCTATAGCAATATCTTCTTTGATTTTGGGATCAAATTCTGGGAAACAAAGTAAGTAGTAGTCACACTCGTCGCAACAACACTCAAAGCCTTGCTCTCTGTTGCCAAGACAAACGGCAGGCTCTCCGGGCATAAGTTCTATGCCGGTAATATAGAATGTCTTTTTTGGCGTATTCTTGCTCATAATATCCCCCTATCAGCATAAAAAAAGGTGCGCAACCGAAGCCGCGCACCGAAAAACGCGAACTCCAAGTTGTCGCCAAACGAACTTATACGCAGATAGGTGTTTTCATACCATCAAACGGGAGTCGCATTTTTACCAAATGGATTCGTTTAATAGTATGGCGAAAAAAGGCATAGTTATCCCATAAAGAAAAATATACCTATCGGTGCGATTATTAAGTTCGTTTGGCAGATGTATTATATCATAGTTTTGGCATTTTGTAAATATATTTCGTGGATTTTTATAAAAATTACCTTTCGGGCGCTAAAAACTCCTTCTTTGGCTGGAGAAGGAGTAAATTTACACGTAAAACCGTAGTACCTTGTTTCAACTAAAACTTGACATGTCGACCTCCGCGTGTCATCTTGAGCGGAGTCACGCCCGAGATCCCAAGCCCTACGCTTACGCTTCGGATTCGACGGGAGCTTTAGCTCCAGCGCTCAGGATGACAGCGGGCGGGACGCAGTCGAAACCCAAGCGAAGCGCGGGGCGACCGTTTTAACGGTCGGATCTCGCGGAATTGACCAATGTAAAGTTTTAGATGAAACAAGGGGCGTAAAGTTCGCCCCTACCGAGTTTCATATCATTTTTAAGCTTTATATCTTCAATTAAGGCATACGAAGCACTGCATTTGTGGATACAAGAACACGGCATACCTCTTTCGAGATATACCGTGTTCTTGTAAAGATGTCCTTTAGAGAACGATTTTAAAAAGTGTTAGGTTGTCTGCTTGGGTGCGAAGGAGTTACAGTCGGTGCAGGAGGGAACGGTGGGATTTTTTTCGTGAGTGCCGACCTGAATTTTGTCAAGAGAACAGTAATTCTGACCCTGGGCGTGATGCTTGCACTGGGTAACGGTGCATTCAATACACTTGTTTGCGTGTGTGGAAGTGGAGCAGCAAGAAGAGTCTTTCATGAAAAAACTTCCTTTCGGTTGTGAAATCTTGCGAAAGGGAAAACCTTTTGCAAGTTTAGTATAAGCGTTTTTTGAAAAACTATTCTTTTTGAGAAAAAATAAAACCCTCATGTGATTTCACATGAGGGTTTTATTCAAAGCTGTGCTTTTTGATTATTCGGCAGGATAAACGCTAACGCGCTTTCTGTCCTTAGTTGCATGCTCAAATTTAACGGTTCCGTCGATCAGAGCAAAGAGTGTGTCATCCGATCCGATGCCGACATTCTTGCCGGGGTGGATGTGAGTGCCTCTCTGTCTTACGATGATGTTGCCTGCAAGGACCGATGCACCGTCAGCCTTCTTGACGCCAAGACGCTTCGATTCAGAGTCTCTGCCGTTCTTGGTAGAACCGACACCTTTTTTATGAGCAAAGAATTGCAAACTGATTCTCAACATACCAGTGATACCTCCGTTACGTAATTGTTC
>JAFXJX010000040.1 GCA_017532025.1 Clostridia bacterium
GGTTCCATCGGGTGTGACTTCTTTTCTGTGGCGAAGAGCATGTACCGTTTCGCCGTATTTGATGACCATGGAAAAGATCGCGCTGACCCACATCCAAAAAAGCGCGCCCGAGCCTCCCGCGCGGATCGCCACCGCAACACCGACGATGTTCCCCACGCCGAGCGTTCCCGCCAAAGCAACGCACAATGCCTTCATAGGCGAAACGCCGTCGGCACTTTCCTTGTGGGTCAGCGTTTTCAGAACCGTTTTGATCTTAGTGAAGGGCAGAAAATGCAAACGGATATTCAAAAAAAGCCCCGACACCAGCAAAAAGAAAGGCAGGACGGGGGTAATGATCGTGTTGGCAAGAAACTCCATGAAACTCTCCATGCCGCCCTGTGGCGGCGCAATTTTTTGAAAAATGCTATGATGCGCGCTCCTTTATCCTATATACGCCCGTTTTAAGCGGGATATGAGCCAAGGTGCGCGGAGCTCAGGAAAAAATAGGGGTAATTGTTAACTTTTTGTAAAAAGAACGCTCCAACGTATTGATAATATGGGGGAAAGAGATAATATATATAGTGTTCGTAAATTGATGCCTTACGGCATTTATTTCGTTCTCCCGAAAGAAAGGATGGTATTGAACATGACATTGAAACCTCTTGCGGACCGTGTTGTGGTAAAAATGGTGGAAGCTGAAGAAACCACAAAGAGCGGTATTATTCTGGCAGGATCTGCCAAGGAAAAGCCCCAGATCGCCGAGGTCGTTGCTGTCGGTCCCGGTGCCCGTACCGAAGACGGAAAGCTGCTTCCCATTGACGTAACTGTCGGTCAGAAGGTGATCACAAGCAAATATTCCGGCACGGAGATCAAGCTTGATTCGACCGAGTATATCATTGTGAAATGCAGTGATATTCTGGCAATTGTAGAGTAATTTTGTAAGCAAATGACTCTGTTGTGTTAACAGAGAGAAAGACAGGAACAAATATGGCAAAGATTATTTCTTACGGCATTGATGCCCGTAATTCGCTCAAAGCCGGTATCGACAAGCTTGCCGATACCGTGAAGATCACCATGGGCCCCAAGGGCAGAAACGTGGTGCTCGATAAAAAATACGGCGCGCCTCTCATCACCAATGACGGCGTGACCATCGCCAAGGAGATCGAGCTTGAGGATCCCATGGAAAACATGGGCGCACAGCTCATCAAAGAAGTTGCTACCAAGACCAACGATGCGGCAGGCGACGGTACGACCACGGCAACGCTTCTCGCACAGGCTTTTGTTGCCGAAGGCATGAAGAACGTGGCGGCAGGCGCCAACCCCATGGTGGTACGCAAGGGCATTGCCAAGGCGGTTGACAAAGCGGTTGATTCGCTGAAGAATATCTCTCAGAAGGTAAACGGAAGCGATGACATCGAAAGAGTCGGCACCGTTTCTTCCTCCAGCGCCGAGATCGGTAAGCTGATTGCCGACGCGATGGAAAAGGTCACCTCCGACGGCGTGATCACCGTTGAGGAATCGAAGACTGCCGAAACCTAC
>JAFXJX010000041.1 GCA_017532025.1 Clostridia bacterium
ATTGGAATTCGACAATTTATACTCGGATTACCACTTTTCTGCTTTTACGCCATCAATGGCGATTACATTTATTTTTCCATCTGTACCATATTGTAAAAGACTTGCTTCAAATTCTTCTGCTGTTAAGAACTCATTTTTTTCAATATAAAATCGCTTGTCAAAAAACACAGAATCGCCCACCTTGCAATCCGAACTTGAACCAACCTTTATGATCCCGCCCGTTGATTTTATTTCAAATTCTATAATATCATTTTCTTTTACGAGGTTAATAACTCGTTCCAAGTTGAAAGGAGTAGTTGTTATAAATTCAACTCTCTCTTGTTTGGCTTTTTTGTTTTTCCAAACATAAAATAATTCGGGGATGGAAATGTAAATACACAAAATAGAAGCTAAACCTGCTGCAAAGCAAAATAGTGTTATAAAAAAATTGAGAGGTTTTGAAGATATAACGAATAGACTTTTTCTGAAAATACTAAAAAGTATAATCAATATTGACACGACTATTTTTGTTAAAGGGTATGTATAGTTAGTTAAATTTGTTTGCAATTCAAATAATTTCTTCATGTCACCCTTCGCTTTACAAGTTCTTATTTATCTTTCTATTTTTATCGCCAGTTTCGCCTTTGTATTACAAAGGCTGCGGGCAAAGCCCATACCCCTAAAGATGCACAAAACCAAAGGCTCCCTCCGGGAGGGAGCTGTCAGCGAAGCTGACTGAGGGAGAGTGCGATACAATGAAATTAGTACAAACCTAAAGTCACGCGGGCTCCTTCCGTCACGCTCCGCGTGCCACCTTCCTCCCGGAGGAAGGCTTTTTGTTAGCCCCATAATAACACAAATCGGCAGAGAAAACAAGTCCTCTGCCGAAATTTTGTGCCTGCCAATTCTCCGCCAAGAATGCAGAGAGAAGTTGCACCGTTTTTGTTTATTATCCCTTGCGCCACACCATTTTGTTCACAACACCGGTGTAGCTTTGAATGATCTTGACCACCTTGGTGGAGACAAGCTCTTCGGTATAATCCGGCACGGGAATGCCGTGGTCACCGAGCTCAGTCATGGTAACTGCGGTATCCACCGCCTGCAAAAGTCCTTTTTCGTCAATACCCGCAAGAATGAAGCAGGCTTTGTCAAGCGCTTCGGGGCGCTCGGTTGAGGTGCGGATGCAAACCGCAGGAAACGGCTTGCCGATCGAGGTAAAGAAGCTTGATTCCTCAGGGAGTGTACCGCTATCCGAAACCACAGCGTATGCATTCATCTGCAGGCAGTTGTAGTCATGGAAGCCGAGCGGCTCATGGCAGACCACGCGCGAATCGAGAGCAAAGCCGGAAGCTTCCAAACGCTTTTTCGAGCGCGGATGGCAGGAATACAAGATCGGCATATCATAACGCTCTGCCATTTTGTTGATCGCAGAAAAAAGACTTGTAAAATTCTTTTCGGTATCAATATTTTCCTCGCGGTGAGCAGACAGAAGAATATATCCCTTCTTTTTCAGCGAAAGGCGCGAGAGAATATCGGATGCTTCAATCGACAAAAGATTTTTAGAAAGCACCTCAGCCATCGGAGAGCCCGTGACATACGTGCGCTCCTTGGGCAGACCGCACTCATGCAGATAACGGCGCGCATGCTCGGAATAGGCAAGGTTGACGTCCGAAATGATGTCCACAATACGGCGGTTGGTCTCCTCGGGCAGGCATTCATCCTTGCAACGGTTACCCGCTTCCATGTGGAAGATTGGAATGTGCAAACGCTTGGCGGCAATGGCGGAAAGACAGGAATTGGTGTCACCGAGTATCAAAAGCGCATCGGGCTTTGCCGCCGCCATCAACTTATAGGAGCAGTTAATAATATTGCCCACCGTTGCGCCAAGGTCATCCCCCACCGCGTCCATATACACCTCAGGCGGCGCAATGGCAAGATCCTTGAAGAACACGCCGTTGAGGTTGTAGTCGTAATTCTGCCCCGTGTGGGCAAGGATGGTATCAAAATACGTACGGCATTTGTTAATCACAGCCGCAAGACGGATGATTTCGGGGCGTGTGCCCACAATGATCAAAAGCTTCAATTTGCCGTTGTTCTGAAAAGAAATATCCGAATAGTCAAGTTTCATCGTCAATCACTCGCTTTCGCGTATCAAAATAATCAAATTTCTTCAAAAAAAGTATCGGGATGAGTGGGATCAAACAGCTCGTTTGCCCACATCACGGTCACAAGATCCTCACGATCCGAAAGATTGGTAATTTCATGCGTATAACCGGGGAGCATCTGCACAGCTTGAATCTTCTCTCCACTTACCTCGTAGGAAAGAATCTCATCGCTGTCAAGCTTGCGCATACGAATCAGACCTTTTCCCGCAACCACAATGAAAAACTCCCATTTGGTGTTGTGCCAATGCTTGCCCTTTGTCACGCCGGGCTTTGTGATATTCACGCTGACCTGACCACAAGCGGACGATCGCAGAAGCTCGGTAAAGCTACCCCTTTCGTCGCACTTCATGTCAAGCGAGAACGCCGCCTTTTCGGCAGGAAGATAGGAAAGGTAAGTCGCATACAGCTTTTTGGCAAAGCTGCCTTTCGGCATTTCGGGAATCAAAAGCGTTTTCGGCTGATCGCGGAAGGCTTCAAGATACGAAACGATCTCGCCAAGCGTCACGCGATGCGTCACAGGCGCGGCACAGAATCTGCCGTCGTTGCAAAGAACCGTATTCACGCCGTCAAACTCACAGCGGTGCTCCTTGCCCGAAAGAGCGGCAAGCATTTCTGTTACAAGATCATCAATATACAAAAGCTCAAGTTCAATCTTGGGGTCATTCACCGTAATCGGCAGATCATGCGCAATGTTATGGCAAAAAGTAGCCACCGCGCTGTTATAGTTGGGGCGGCACCACTTGCCGAACAGATTGGGAAAACGGTACACCAAAACCTTGGCACCCGTATCTTCGCTATAGGCAAAGAAAAGTTCTTCCCCTCTCTTCTTGCTTTCGGCATAAGGACTGCCCGCATAGCGACCCGAAAGAGTTGCCTGAATCGAGCTCGACAGCATCACGGGGCATTGATTTTTCGCTTCTTTCAGCATACCGAGCAGCTTCTGTGAAAAATCCACGTTACCCGTGATAAACTCTTCTTCCTTTTGGGGACGATTCACACCTGCCAGGTGAAACACAAAATCCGCCTCGCGAACACCCTCCGAAAGAATCTCTTCGGGGGAATCGATATCATAGCAATAAAGCCTATCGATACCAAGCTCGGGATGGGTTCTGTCCTTGCCGTTTTGGATGTTTTCAAGCGCGACAACAAGATTCTTGCCAACAAAACCCTTGGCACCCGTAATCAAAATCTTCATGCGTTAATTCCCATCAGCTTAAGCTGTTCTTGCACGTAATCGGTGGTCAGAATCTTCTGTACCGTGCCGTCAACGTCAAGTCGGTTGGTGTTGTGGCTGGTGTAGGCATCTTTCGCCATGGTGTGAACCTCGCCGTTCACCACAAATTTATCGTAGTTCAAATCGCGGCTGTCGGCAGCAATGCGGAAATACTGACCCATATCTTCAGCGCGCAGTCTTTCTTCCTTGGTCATCAAGGTCTCGTACAGCTTTTCGCCGTGTCTTGTCCCAATCACCTGAATGCCGGTCTTTCCAAAAAGCTTCTGCACCGCTTGAGCAAGTGTGCCGATGGTGGAGGCGTCTGCTTTCTGAATGAAAAGGTCGCCGGGACTTGCGTGTTCAAAAGCGAACTGCACAAGTGAGACTGCCTCGTCAAGATTCATAAGAAAACGTGTCATATCGGGGTCGGTTACAGTAATCGGCTTGCCTGCCTTGATCTGATCGATAAAGAGCGGAATGACCGAGCCGCGCGAGCACATCACGTTACCGTAGCGCGTACAGCAAATGGTGGTATTGCCACGCTCTGCCGCCACGCGCGCGTTGGCATAAATCACGTGCTCCATCATCGCTTTGGAAATACCCATCGCATTGATGGGGTACGCCGCCTTATCGGTCGAAAGACAAACAACACGTTTCACACCTGCCTCAATGGCGGCATGGAGCATATTGTCTGTACCGATGATGTTGGTGCGAACCGCTTCCATCGGGAAGAATTCGCAGGATGGCACCTGCTTGAGAGCCGCCGCATGGAAAACGTAATCAACGCCCCACATGGCGTCGCGAATCGAGGAAAGTTCTCTCACGTCGCCGATATAAAAGCGTACCTTGTGCGCGTATTCGGGATAACGCGCCTGCAAATCGTGGCGCATATCGTCCTGTTTTTTCTCGTCGCGCGAGAAAATACGGATCTCTCCGATATCACTTGTTAAAAAATGCTTCAGCACCGTGTTACCGAACGAACCGGTTCCTCCGGTGATGAGTAATGTTTTATTGGTAAAAGATGACATATATATACCTCTATTTATCACAATTTTATTATTGGGTATCTTCTTTTTCTAACGCGTATGCTTCAAAAGAATGGTGCGTTACACGCTCTTCTTCCGGCGGAAGCTGCATATAATCACCATAAAAAGCTTTCAACCATGCATCATATCCTTGTGGGATGCGGTATTGTTTTCCTTCAAATTCCGCATAGGTAAAGGAATCGAACACAGATTTGTCACAAGTCATCCTGGTAAATGAGGTAAAATCTCCCACACGCTTCGTGTCAGAATCCTTATACATTTTAGATATAGCGGATATTTTCTTCATGAAGTAATTCTTTGGAAAAGGCTTGACCACAATACGCATCAAGCGCACTGCACACCGCCTGAGAAAATTTCCATTCGGGCGCAATCTCCATACACGAACACCGTGAAGTTTTCTGTATTTGTCGCGCTTGTCATATTGCTTTTTCAGAAGAATCTCCGAATCAGGCGCGTTATCGTAAACAAAAATATCCACATTAACCGCCAGCTTGATACCTTTACGGTCGGGCTCATAAAGCACCGTTTCGGTATCCATTACCTTGCCATGCGAATAGAGAAAGTTCTCATCGCAATCAATGGTAGAAAAATAAAAACGTGTGTTTTCTTTGTTAAAGATAGCAGAAAAACGCTCAAAATCAGGACGAAGCATACCAATATCAATATCATCGTCCCACGGAATATACCCTTTATGACGGATCGCACCAAGAAGTGTACCACAATCGATCCAATACGATATTCGATTTTCTTCGCAAAATGTGGCTACGGCATCAAGGATTTCAAGCTGTCTTTGTTTCAATTCATCTCGTAAAATCGGTCTCATGCGGTATCTCCTTTTAGTTTTTTTCAGATGTATCGATTTCGTTCGGTGCCTTTTTCAATGCCGAACGCGCCACTCTTATCATAACCATTGGATTCAAGCTTCTCAAAATCAAACGGTTGTTATCGCTGATCGGACGTATGATGATACCGGTGATCACATTGGTAAAGAACTGTGTCACAAGCGAAGCCGTCGCTGCACCCATCGCCCCCCAATACGGAATCGTAATCGCGTTCAGGATGACGTTCAGCAAAGCCCCCATCAGATTGACCATCCACAGATACTTCTGCTTTCCCTCTGCCAAAATCCAAATATTGCGCACCGAGCCCATATAGGAAAAAGTGGTAAACCACACCACAATGCGCAATAGGTTCACAGAATTGAGGTAAGCCGATCCGTACAGAATCTTAATGATCGGGCCGGCGAGAAGTGTCATAAATACACTTTGCGCCAACGAAAGAAAAATGATTGCCGAATAGAGCCGCACAAGATATTTTTCAAAATCTGCTTTTGATTTCTTGCGACTTTCAAAAATCAAAGGTCTTACCGAATCGATGATTGCCACAAACACAAACCCCGTAATGGTGGCACAGGCAACCGCAGTGGAATAAAAACCGGTTTCCTCGTTGTCAATCATCAGCTTCAGCATGATCTTGTCGGTTTGGGCAAAAATGGTTACCATCATACCCGATATAATATAATGGCGGCTGACACGGAACAAACCTTTGGCAGTCTTGAAAGAAAAGCTAAGACGTTGCCCGCCAAGCTTACGGTAGATCACCAAAAGTGTTATCGCAATCAAAAAATAGTCGATTGCCTGCGAAACTGCAAACCAATACACACTCATGCCGCTGACCAGAAGAATCACACGGTAAACCGACACAAGCCCGAAGGCAACCAAAGTGGTAACGGCAGTATACTTGGCAAGATAGTGCGCTTGGAACCAATACTGCGTGATCTCAATGCTCTGCGCGATCAAAAGTAAGCTGTACAACGCGCAGACAAGGATGATATCACGCTCGCCTCGGTTGGCGATCATGGAAAATGAGATCACACCCAGCACACAAAGCAACGAAGAGGCAAAAGTCATCGTCAGGGCTGTGCCCACGATCTTGCCTTCTTCCTTCTCATGCTCCACCAGCTCATGCACCAAAACATTATTGATACCAAGCTGCATCAGCGGCGTTACAAGCGCCACGACTGACGCGGCATAATTGATCAGACCGTAGTTGCCGGGGCCAAGATAGCGTGCCGTCAGCATGGAAATCACAAGACTGATCACAGCCTGTACAATGCGGCAACCCACGATCCAAGATATATTGTGAAAGATTTTATTCTTTATCATAACTCTTTTTCGTAAAGACTGACATATTCCCGATATCGGGTCATGGCATCAAAATCCTTGGCTTTTTCAAGGCAAGCTTCTTTGGTAAACGGCTTGTCCTTGGCAATTGTCATAATCTTCTCAAGCATAGCTTCCATATCGCCGCGAGTTACGACCGCGCCGCAAGTATCAGAAAGCATTTCAGCACTTCCACCCGTCCTGAAGGTCACAACCGGTGTGCCGCAAGCAAGAGACTCCATATTAACGGTAGGGTAATTCTCTTCCCTGGTGGGATTCACAAAAAGATCGGCTGCCGAATAGATGGCGGCAAGCTCCTCTTGATTTTCGGTTCTGTGGATCGAAAGAATGTTTTTGGGCAACGTCTTGTCGATGTCATCGTTCGTTCCCACAAGCACGATCCGAAAGCTGTCGTCAAGACGCTCTGCCAAAAAGCGAAATACATCAAGACCTTTTCGTTTGCCCCAACCGAATGCCACACCGAGGAGCACAAATTTGTTTTCAAGACCGTGTTTTTGTCTGAAATCGCTCTCACGCGGACGGAACACGTCAAGATCAATGCCGTTGTTGATTACTTTCACGGGATAGTCCGCAAGGAAAGATTGCGATACCAAATCGGCAAGCCATGCCGAGGGCGTGATGATCGTGAGATCAAGCCCCGAAAAGAGTTCTTTTTTGCGCTGATACAGCGCTTTGCTACGGTCAAAAAACCAACTGAATTGCTTTCTCTGCGAGCAGTGTTGACAACTGCTCTTCCATTTTTCGCATTCTGCAAGATCAAAGTAGGGGCAGTACGCGGTAAACGCCCAACAATCGTGAAAGGTCCAATACAGCTTGATCTTTTTTTCTTTGAAATACCGAAACAGCAACCCGAGGTGCAAGTCATGCGAATGCAAATTATGCAAATGCACAATATCGGGCTCTATCTTGTCAAGCGCTTTGATCACGCGCTTGGTGGCTTTTTTCGAAGTAAAGCCGTAATGACCGAAAACACGCGAAGAAAGGGATTGTATTTTGCCCTCGGTAGAATTCATAAAGCGGATGGCGTTTGGTGCCTTACTTTCACCAAGGGAATATAGAATATAATTTTCAACACCCTTTTCGGTGAGAAGCTTGCTGACAGCAAGCGTGATCTTGCCGGTGCTTCCCGACGAGGCAGTGGCGTTGATCTGCACAATTTTCATAGTTTATCTCCAAAAAGGAATATAGGGGAACACATTCAAAACGTCTCCTCCGCGGTAGGCGTTATAGAAGAACCATACCGTAAACACAAGATTCATCACCACCACCGACATCGAAGAAAGCTTTTTATAATTAGGCTTTGCAGCCCCCGCGATTTTGGGAATTAAAATCGGAATGAAGATAAGGAAATAATAGTTCATTCGCATGGCAATGGTATTCACGGGCGCAAAGCTCTGAATCGCCACACACAACATAAGAATGTTGCGAAGACCGAGTGTATCGGGGTCAAGCGTTTTTTCATCCGGAATGATATACGAATAAATTGCAAAAATAAACAGAAGAATGAGAACGGTATAAGCGCCGGTTGAGGTCACGGTGGAATAACGCTGAACATAACGCTCACCGAGAAGGGGGAGCAAGAGCTTAAAGATGTCTTTACCGAAAAACACAACCGTAAGAAGGGCGGGCACGGCAAAATAGAAGGTGTTCTTGTTCAGCTTGATGTGATAAAGCGGATAAAGAATAAACAAAAGCAGTGCCGATTGATGAAAAACAAAAGCAAGCCCCACCGTCAAAACAAACTGCACAAGCTTTTTTTTCTTGGTGTAATAGTAAGCAGGAATGCCCAGAGTCACGGCAAGAATCTGACGAAGCCCCGAAAAATACACGGTAAACGGCGCAACCGTGGCAAACAAAATCACGGTAAGATAGGCATTTTCAGATTCCTTGCGGTACATTTTCCAAAGCGGAATCACAGTCAAAAAGGAAATCAGAGCAATCAAAACCTGAAAATTCTTGGTAAAGATCTGTGTCAGCTTTGCTAAAACAAAGTAACCGGGCTCAAGGTAACGCGAAAAGAGATCGATAAACCCAACACCCTGCACCTGATTGAAAAAATACAGATAGTTTTTCAGGTCCACACCCACTTGATAGCTTCTCAGGGATAGAATCGCAAGAAAAATCAGAAAGAAAACATCAAGTGAGAACATCGAAGCCTTGTTTTCGGTCTTTTTTTTCTCTCTGAACAGCGAGAAAAATGCCGGGAGCCCCAATAACAAAAAATAAGGCGTCATGTCAGCTACCTCATTGGGTTTTAGTTTTGATGAAGATACGGTAATAGAGACGGCGAATCATCGGGCGAACAGCGCCGTAGAGCGACACACCAAAAAGCGAAAGCTTCTGTGTGAGCGAAAACAGCTTGTGTTCTTTGGCTACCGCTTTGGCAAAGGCGTATGCTTCCTTGTTATTCAAGGTAGCGTTTCTCTTGGCATAGGCATACAGAAGCGGGTATTCCGAGTTGCTTTGTTCTGCAAGATCGTTGGCAATCTCTTTGGCAATCTCAAGGCTGTCATGCCTGAGAAGGGCTCTCTTGGTCTGTGTCTGCTGTGCAGCATGAATACGCGAAAGCACAGATTCGGCAGGGGTATAAAGAACAGGCGAGCCGTTCAGAAAAATATGCGTCCACATCAGCATATCCTGGCTGTAACGAAGATCCTCACGAAAACGAATTCCCGAAGCAAACACCTCTTTGGGAATCAAAAAGGCACATCCGTTATACGAGCCGTGGTTCAGCATAAAGAAAAGGGCTTCCTTAGCATCCATCAAACAGCCTTCCTTGGCGGGCGTGATTGCCTTGTGCGCGGTGATCGGCTTCGAATCCTTGTCAATGAAAATATGCGAGCAAAGCGATACGGTGTTCTTACTCTTTGCCTTTTCAAGCGACGCCACCTGCACTTCGATCTTGTCTTTGGTGTAGGCGTCATCATGAGAAAGCCAAGAGAAGTATTCGCCGGTCATGTTGTCAATTCCAAGGTTAAGTGCCGAGGAAACACCGCCGTTTTCTTTGGCGAAATAACGGATCTTATCGCCGTAAGAAAGGGCAACTCTTTCGGTTGCACCGTCATCGCGGGAACCATCGTTGATCACAAGAATTTCGATATTCGGATAGGTCTGCGCAAGCACACTGTCAATCGCTTCAGCAAGGTAGTCAGAAGCGTTGTACGCGGGCATGATCACCGACACCTTGGGGCAAAAGGTTTTGTCCATCTTAATTACCCTATCTTTCGTTTATTTCAAATCGTTTTTGATCTGCGTGGTGCTGATTTCGGGTGTTCTTGAAAGATACACCACCTCGGCACCCTCTTCTTTCAAAAAGTCAAACTTCCCTTTCCAATCGTCACCGATCACAAAGGTGTCGATGTGGTATTCGTGAATGTCGCGTCTTTTCTGTTCCCAAGATTCTTCGGGAATCACAAGATCAACGTAGCGCACCGCCTCTAAAAGCTGTTTTCTCTGTTCATAGGAAAAATAGCACTTTTTCTGCTTTTCGTTCCAGTTGAATTCATCGGTAGAAAGCGCTACCACAAGGTAGTCGCCCAAGGCTTTAGCTCGCTTTAAGAGTTCAATGTGACCGTAGTGCAATAAATCAAACGTGCCGTAAGTAATCACACGTTTCATGGAATATCACCTCATTTGGCTTTGTAATGCTGCTTTGAGTGCTTCAAGCAGCTTATGGGAAGCGCTTCCGGCATAGGGTGCAAAGCGCTCACGGAAGGCGCGGCTAACCTTTTCATACGCATCTCTGTCAAACGAGAGAAACGCCGCAAGCAACGCATCCTCGTCTTCAAATACACCGCAAGGGAACACATCCTCCAGCATCAGATACAAACCGCGTTTTTCAAGATAGGTCTTGTAGTCATACGGAAAAGCAAACATAGGCTTTTCGGTAATTGAAAAATCAAAATAAATGCTCGAATAGTCGGACAGCAACAAATCCGAAACCGCCATCAGATCGTTTAAGGACGGATAGTCGGAAACGTTAAAGAAAAAGCCGTCGTTTTGTATGCCCAAAATGTTGATCACTTCATAATGTGCGCGAAAAAGTACCACATACTCTCCACCAAGCTTGTCTTTCCACTTGGCGGTATCGATCGGCGGCTTGATATAGCAGGCATTCATTTTATCGCGCTCATACTCGCGAAAGGTCGGTGCATAAAGAATCACCTTTTTATCAGAAGGAATCGAAAGCGCCTCTTTGATGCTTATTTTATCCGCATCGGAGTATGAAAGAAGCGCATCGTTGCGAGGAAGGTCGGTCAGCAAAATATTCTCTTTTTCGGTATGAAAAAGCCGAGTAAAAATCTCTCTGTCATATTCACTTTGCGCGGCATAGATCGTGCCGTCGTGAATTTTTTTGACCGCTTTTGTTTTGCCTGTAAAGTCATCTCCAAGTTTTTTTAACGGCGTGCCGTGCCAGGTGTTCACTTCCACAACACCGCGTCTTTTGAGCTTAAGACCGCGCTGAACACTGGAATTGGTGATCCAAATGCGAGAGGAAAGCGCCGCTTTGTAAAAGCCCAAGGTATCCACCTTCACTTTGTCAGCACCCACAGGCGAAAACTTTTCGGGATGCGTAAAGCCCCAGACCAACTCATAATCGGCAAAAAAAGGATCTTGCTTCATCGCCTCAAACAAAGCACGGGGGCTGTCGTCAAACTTCTGCCCACCAAAGGACATAAACAAAACGCGATTGTCCTTCACGCGCACAAAAAGGCGCAAAACCAAAAGCATGAAGTTTCCGAACAAACGGTAGAGAAAGAGAAACAACTTATTGTATTTTACAAAACTGACAAGTTTTTTGTGCATAAATACCCTCTTTTTTAAGCGCCGTAAAACGGCAGTTTTGTCGGTTACCTGTTGGCATAGCATACCACCGTATATTGTATCACACAAGAATCATTTTGTCAACCAAAAACAACAGATTTCGCAGATTTCCCTATCAAGGAAAAAGGAGGAAGCAGCAAACTTCCTCCTTGAAAATCTTTCTTTTTTATTAGCTTTCAAGCTGCTTGCCCAAAAAATTGGCAGCAGTACGAATCAACTTGATCTCAGTTTCGTCAGGCATCGATGCCGAGCCGTCGCCTTCCGAAAGAGAGGCAACACAGCCAATGATGTCGCCTTCTGTTAAAATCGGCATCAGGCATTTCACCGAAAAGTTTTCGGATTGATCGGTCACATAAAGCGGCGAAAAACGCTTGTCCGAAGGCGTATAGAGCTTTCTTTCTTCAATCACGCGCTCCATTTCCGGCGTCAGACGCTTGTCAAGAAAATCCTTTTTCGGAAGACCCGCAGATGCAATCACCCCATCGCGGTCGGTGATCACCACTGCAAGCTCGCAGGTTTTATACAGCGTTTCCGCATACTGCGCGGCAAACGAAACAAGCTCGCCGATCGGGGAGTATTTCTTGAAAATCACCTCGCCCTCGTGATCGGTGTATATCTCCAGCGGGTCGCCCTCGCGAATACGCATGGTGCGTCTGATTTCTTTGGGTATAACCACTCGTCCGAGGTCGTCAATTCGTCTTACAATTCCTGTTGCTTTCATATCTATATAAAATCTCCTTATCACATTTGGTAGGGGACGGCGCCCTTGACGTCCCGATTACATTGGTAAGAACTTACGGGCTGTCGTGGCGCCAGCCCCTACGATTTGGGAATCTCTCGCCTTGTTAGTATTTGACGCTTCAAGAAATTTATACTGCGAAAGGTTTACTTTTTGAAAAAGGTATGGTACAATGATACAAAGGTGGTGATTTTAATGAAACTGAATACTCATGACCGTACACCGAGACCTACAATCAGCACCCCAATAAAAGGTTTGTTTATACTATGTGTCGTTTTCATATTTAGCCTTTTCGGTTTGGGTTCTTTTGCTTGTTTCTATTATGCACAGAGTGTTATCGCTGGAGTTTCTTTACTCCTTATTCCTGTTTTGTTAACTGCAATCATCTTGCTACATATTAAGGATATGGAAAAGGCATATGTAGAAATCCATGAAAATGATATTTATGTTGTAGACTATTATTGGGGGATCAAAAAAGAAAAACATGTTTCTTTTTCTGATATTACTTCTGCCGAAATTCATATTGGGCGCTCACATAAAGTAAAAAGCCACCGTTTTAGTGCCGCAGGAATGAGATACATTGTTTTCAAAAAAGACAACCAATACCTATTCAAGATAATTGCACTCCCCGAAACGGAAGAAATATTCAAGCAATATATAAAATAGCTCAAAAGCGAGGTGAAATTCACCTCGCTTTTGAGCTATTCATTGTTTTTACAAAACAGGGGGATTTTTATTTGTTTCAAGTGACAGATTTTTTATGTTCCAAAAACCAATTCATCAGCTCGTCTCCCGCATAGGCTTGATTCCATGCGTTATGCCCCACACCGTGCAAGATATGCAGCTTGGCATTGCCACCGCGTCGGTTGATGGCACGAACCATAGTGATGCTTTCTTCAATCGGCACGCTGGGATCGCAATCCCCGTGATAGACACAAATCGGCATCTTCAAAAGTGGGTCAGTATTCCAACAAATACCCGTACCGCAGATCGGGGCAATGGCAGCAAAGCGCTCGGGAGCAGCCATGGCAAGCATCCATGTACCCGTGCCGCCCATCGAAAGTCCTGTGAGATACACCCTCTCGCGATCGATCGGCAACTTCTTCAACATATCGTCAAGAAAGGCAAGAAGCGATTCGGTGTAACACGCCCAATATTTGTCTAACGGACACTGGGGAGCGACAAAAATAAAGGGATAGTCAGCATCCTCTTCGCGCACATACTTCATATAGCCGTGCACTGCCACCTTTTCAAGATTCTCGCCCCTCTCCCCTGCTCCGTGCAAAAAGAACACAAGCGGATAGCGTTTGGTAGGGTCATAGTCCTTCGGCAGATTCAAAAGATAGCCAAAGTTAAAATATCGGTCGGATTCCCATTTAAGTTTCTGATACATTTTTTGCCTCCTACTGCCTATTATATGAGTGCCAGAATCTCTTCTGCGTTTGTGTCAGGCTTGACTTTCGGCATCACGTATTCGATCATGCCGTTTTCGTCTATGATAAAGGTGGTTCTCACCACACCCATCGAAACCTTGCCGCACATCTTTTTCTCCTGCCACACGCCATACGCCTGAATCGCCACAAGATCGGGATCGGAAAGAAGCACAAAGGGCAGATTGTGCTTGGCGGCAAACTTTTGGTGCGATGCCACGCTGTCGCGGCTGATGCCGATCACGGCAATATTCTTTTCCAAAAAGCCCGCATACTGCGCGGCAAATGCACACGCCTGACGCGTACAGCCGGGGGTATTATCCTTTGGGTAAAAATACAGAACCACTTTCTGCCCCAAAAAATCAGAAAGCGAAATATCATTTCCCTCTTTGTCCTGCAAGGTAAAATCGGGGGCTTTTGTTCCAACTGTCAACATGGCAAACTCTCCTTTGTTTTTTTATACTCTGTTATGATAGATTGCATGAAACTTGTCAAATACTACTTCAAGGTCTTATTCCACCGTCGGAACGGTGGTAAACTGCATACGGTAATAGGTCACGTTGCCGTCATCGCCCACCAGGTAGCCCACAAGCGTGGTTATGTCTTTTTCATTCTTTTCATAGATCCAAACAATCTCGCCTGCAACGGTACGCAGATGGTTGCCGTTTTCATCATAGTAAGCAAAACCGTTTTCGTTTTCTATGATATACCCTTCAAAGCAAGGATGGAACTTCGAAGCTTCAGCAAGAAAAATCGGTTTTCCGCCCGTAAAGAGATACAAATTAACCGTTTGTTCTTCCACCTTCGAAAGAATCATATTTTCACCCACCGAGGTATAATAGGTAAAGTCCTCTTTGATCAGGTCAAAGATAAGCTTCAAATCGTGGTCATAAATCGCACCCGAGGTCAGAATGAATTTTTCGGTGATCGAACGGTAGTTGTTAAGCTGACCGATCTGCCTACCGTCGCCTGCCGACAAAATACCACCTGCCGCAGTTGTTACAAGATAGCGGTCTTCCGAAATACGCGTGATGTCAAGTGCCCCCGTCACCACGTCGAACAGCGAAAAAAGTTCCAAAAGAGCGTTCGAAAGTACCGTATCTTTTAGGGATTCATTGGCGTCGATGCGTTTGTTCTTGATATGTAACACGCGAGCCATATTGGGTACTTTTTCGGTGTATTTCTCATAAAAATCCTCATCGGTAAAACTGTTATGAAGATCAGTCACGAGAAAAGAGAGAAGCGGAAACGTCTCGCTGTTTTCGGCGGCATCGGCAAGAATCGAAACGATTTTATGCTTTTCATCACCCATAACAAAATCATACTCCTCGCCTTCAATGGCGGTGTAAGTGTACTGAATGAATACATCGCCACTTTCGAGCACGAAAATACTGGCGTTTTCCGCATAAGACGGAAGATGATATTCGTAAAGCAATGTACCGCTTGCATCAAACACAAACACAAGCGTATCCGAAATATAATAGAAGAGCTCCTTATACAAAACGCTTGCATTGAAATAATCACTTTCAAGCGGATGCGCTTCCTCGTACACCACCGCGCCGTCACGCACAAAATACTCCACACCATTGTAGGCAAAACCGTTCAAAGAATCGGTAAAGATCGGTGTGTCGGGCAGAGTTTCCTCACCATCTTCCACAGGCGGATGCTCGGTGTCGTGATAGGTCGAGATCACCTCTTCCCCGTCGGCATTACAGATATACATGATATTGAAATGGTTCACATAGAACACGCCCTCGGCATTTTGGGGATTCTCAAGATGATCACTGACAAAACCAACCGGGCAACCGTCATCAACCAAGCGCAAAAGCTTGCCGCTTGTCAGATTATACACACGCACAATGGGGAGACCTTCGGTTTTTTCTTCGGTGATGATCACGTCGCCCGAAACAGCCTTCGGCACTCCTATCATAGCAGGCATGGAGAAAAGCGTTTGGTTAGCGCCGTTTTTGTCCTTGCTCTTCACCATAAATTCGTCAATCGTAACAGATACCGGCTTTGCCGAAGGCAACAAAACCTCCGAGCAAGCGCTGAACAGAAAAACAAGCAATATCATAGCGGCGAGAACCGCAACACGCAACGGATATTTGGTTATGCGCTTATTCATACAAGTAAGATTCCTTTCTTTTGGCTGAATCTTTTTCTTATTTTATCACAAAACGGCTTATTTTGTCAAGCGCTTTTCCTTTTGATGCCAAAGAGAATTCCCCGAGATATTCTCTCGGGGAAAAATAGCTGTATTATACTTTTTTCTTTACAAGTCCGGCCTTCTTCAAAAGCCGTCTTTGCATGATGAGGTAAAGCGTTCCCTGCGCAAGCGCTGTCACAAGCCAGGAAAGCAGATAGGAAATAAACAAAACCTCAGGGGTATGGAAGATGGCAAACACCGTATAGATCCACACAAGGCGCAAACCGCACACACCGCCCACCGTAATGATCATCGGAACAGTGGAATAGCCCATACCGCGCAGAAGACCTGTTAACACGTCCATCACACCGCAAACAAAATAGGGCGCACAGATATACAACAGTCTCATTTCGCCGTAGCTTGCGGCAAGAGCCGCGTTACTTCCCTCCTCTACCTTCAAAAAGACAGACAAGAGCGGATCTCGCAGAATATAGCAAAGAATACCGGCAAACAAACCGCCGAGCGTGACCCAAAGCAAGGTGCGTCTTGCCACACGCGGTACACGTTCATAGTGCTCAGCGCCAATCGTCTGCCCAATAAAGGTCATGCCTGCATTGCTGAAGGAGTTCATCAGAATATACACAAAGCCCTCAATGCTCATTGCCGCTGTATTGCCTGCAATGATCTCCACACTACCGAAGCTGTTTACCGAGCTTTGAATCATCACGTTGGAAATGGCAAACAGCGAGCTTTGCAGACCTGCGGGAAGACCGATGGCAATCATGCGAACAAGCTCGTTTTTGTAAAAAGCAAGCTTTTTGAGATAAAAACGGCAAGCGTCCGAGCGACGGGCGAGATAAACCATAACAAGAAGCGCCGAAACCGTCTGCGAGACCACCGTCGCAATGGCAACGCCTGCAACGCCCATATTGAATACGATCACCAAAAAGAGATTCAAAAGCACATTGATCACACCCGCCGCACTCAAAGACAGAAGCGGCGTTTTGGTGTTGCCCACCGCACGAAGAATGGCAGCACCGAAATTGTAGATCATGCTGACAGGCGCGCCGAGAAAATAGATCTTCACATACAAAGTAGCATCATCGATCACTTCAGGTGCCGTTCCCATCAAAGCGAGGATCTTTCCGCCAAGGAAAAATCCGACCACCGCCACGATCAAACCGCCCACCACCGAAACAGCAACGGCGGTATGTACGCTTTTTGACATCGTTTTGTCATCCTTGGCGCCGTATGCCTGTGCCACCACGACCGAGGCACCCACCGAAAGTCCCATCAACAAATTCACGATCAGGTGGATCATGGAGGATGTGGAACCGACCGCCGCCAAAGCATCGTTACCGTCAAAGCGCCCCACCACGGCAAGGTCGGCGGTGTTGAACAGCGTCTGAAGCATACCTGTTGCCATCAAAGGTAGGGCGAACAGCAAAATGTTCTTGGTCAATGACCCACAAAATAAATCCTTACGTTTGGCTTCTACCATGAAAAACTCCGTTAGATTAAAATAAACAAGTGAAACGCCCTCATTTGAGGGCGTTTTCTGACTCAATCAAACCGTTTGGAAAGAAGTTTCGATTACACTTCTTCGGTTTCTTTCTCTTTTTCCTTGGCGTCGTCTTCGTCTTCCATGCGTGTTACGGTTACAATCGCCGCTTCAATGCGGTGCTCGGCAATTTCCATAACGTCCACGTGAACATTTTCGCCGATATCCAGCGAGAACTGACTGCCGTCAGAGGGAATCGTGCCGTAAAGACCGAATACAAGGCCGCCAAAGGTATCGTATTCTTCCACGTCAAGGTCTTCTGCTTCAAAGCGGATTTCCAGCTTTTCCATCACCGTGTCAAGCAGCACACTGCCCTTCACACGCCATTTGTTTTCTTCCAAGAGGACGATTTCTTCTTCCTCTTCCTTAATGCTTTCTTCCGCAAAACCGCCCACGATCTGCTCTACAATGTCATTCATCGTCACAATACCGAACACGCCGCCGTATTCGTCAAGCACCACCGCAAAGCTGTTTCCGGTTTCTTTCATCTGTTTGAACAAGGTATCTGCCTTGATGTTTTCGGGAACAAAATACACGGGCTTGACCGCGTTTTCCATGATGACCTCGCGGCTTTCTTCTGCAAGACGGAAGAAGTCCTTGGCGTTCAGAACACCCACCAAGTCATCGGGGGATTCGCCGCACACGGGGTATCTTGAGTATCTCGTTTCGTGGATCGTCTCTTCCCACGCTGCATTGTCATCTTCCAGCCAGAGAATGACCATGTCGGTACGGTGTGTGGCAAATTCCGCCACCGTCATATCGTCAAACTCGAACACATTCTGAATCATTTCGCGTTCTTCGTCATCAATCGTGCCGGCTTCACTTCCCACGTCAACCATCATGAGAATCTCTTCTTCGTCAACGCTTTCTTCTTTTTCGTTGGGGTCAATTCTCATCAAACGAAGAACACCGTTGGTCGAAACGGTAAGAAGCCATACGATCGGCGCAAAGAGCTTGGCAATAAACACAAGAAGCCCCGACATACCAAGACCGATTTTTTCGGAATACTTCATTGCCACACGCTTGGGAACAAGCTCACCGAAAATCAGCGTAATAAACGAAAGCACAAGTGTGATCGCAACGACCACCACGCTGTGAAGTCCGTCAAAATCAAGAGCAGTACCTTTAAGAGCTGCAACGATCGGATCGGCAAAGTTGCTTGCCGCAAATGCCGAGCCCATAAAGCCCGCAAGGGTAATGGCAACCTGAATGGTAGCAAGGAATCTTGCCGGCTGTTCTTTGAACTTAGCAAGGCGTTTGGCCTTTTTGTTGCCCTCTTGTGTGAGTTTGGTAAGCTTTGCGTCGCTGATTTGCAGCACCGCAATTTCAGCGCAAGCAAAGATCGCATTCAAAATGATAAGTACAACCTGTAATAAAACTGATAAAAATATGTCCATGATAAAACAAAAATCTCCTTAAAACAAAAAGTCAAAAAGTGTAAATAATGTAATCAAATCCGAGTTTTTCTTACATAATTAGCCTCTTTTTGAGCAAAAAAAGCATAGCCGGCACCTTTTTCGACAAAATGCAGGTTATGCTGACACTATTCATTTTGGTGGTGGTATCAAAGTTGCAAGTATAACAACTACCGCCCTCGTCCATGATCTATAAAATTTCCTTTCATTCATACTTGGTGCAAAGCACCCATACAAGTGTGAGTATAGCACACTCTTCTTCTTTTGTCAAGCAGAATCGGACAAATTCATAAAAATACCCAAAAATCGAAAAAGCGGACTTCTCATAAGGATGTTAACGATTACACGGTAGTACGATGTAACAACTAAAACTTTACAAAGTCTTCCGCGTGTCATCTTGAGCGAAGTCCCGCCCGAGATCCCAAGCCCTATGCTTACGCTTCGGGTTCGACGGGAGCTTTAGCTCCAACGCTCAGGATGACAGCGGGCGGGACGCAGTCGAAATCCGTAGGACAAACGGCTTGCCGTTTGGATCTCGCGGAAATTATTTATATAAAGTTTTAGTTGTTACAATGTACTACGGATAAGTTATAATTGCTCCGCAGTAAACAAATATGAACCCCGACAGATTTTCACTCGAAGATTTGTCGGGGACTTTTATATAGTTCAATAACTTGTTAAATAAAAAACGAAACCATTGATGTATTTTTTCTTGACATAAAATAAAAGACACATGCTAACATACATTCATATAAATAAATATGCACCCTTAAATTGAAATCCGCATGATTTTGCGGTGTTAAAGGATGCTATATTAGTTTTTACACAACTATAGCAATAAACTATGTTTTCATTTGTAGCACATATCGCTGAAAGCAAGCGTTTGGCGTATCCTTTTTTTCGTTGAGTTCTGGTTACATATATGTTTATGGTTGATATATCACAGTTCTTTTGCTTAAAAGACTGTACAAATCCAACTAAAATATCACCCATAAACAGCCCAAGATTTACTGTATCGGTATCATTCATATAATCATTGTAATACGTCAAAAATTCGCTGGCAATATTTTGACCGATTTGATTATCATCAGAATCATATGAACAACACTTTTTAACATACTCATAATCATTGATTGTGAGTTGGCGAATAGATTGGTCGCTGTACGGAAGATATTCTCGCGCAAGTTTATATGCACCGCGCTTGTCCTTTAATCCTTCCGGAATAGTATTCCAAGTAAGTACCATAAGGCTTTCAGTATCCGAATCCATAAACTCTGATACTTCTTCTATTGCGGAAGAAATATCAGATTCAGCACTTATGGCATGGATATGCCAGTTAGAATCATTTTTTACAACAAGACACCCATAAGTCATATATATGTCAAGAGCAACTTCTCCTGAAAAATTATCATAATAAATGGAAGATTGTTCCTGTGAAACATACGGTGCATCAGAAGAAAAAAACAGTTCTCGTGCTTCGCTTAAAGAAATTCGATTCATACCTTCTGCCCCTTTGTAAAAATTATATTTATCGTTTTGTTTATCGCCGGTTTCGCCTTTGTATTACAAACGCATAGGGCAAAGCCCATACCCCTAAAGTTGTGCGTATCCAAAGGCTCTCTCCGGTGAGTGTTGGAGTTGGCAAGCCAACTCCGAGAGTGCGTTACAATGAAGTTAGTACAAACATGAAGTCACGCAGGCTCCTTCCGTCTTTGCCTGTGGCAAAGCAACCGTCACTCTCGGAGGAAAGCTTTTCGTTAGCATCATTATAACACAAATCGGCAGAGAAAACAAGTCCTCTGCCGAGCTTTATGGAATCACTGTTTCGAATCAAAGAGCATGAATTCAGCGAGTCTTGTAACACCTGTTTTATTCGAATCAGGCTCGTAAAGACGAATCTTCACGTAACGCGCCGATACCTCGTCAAAGGTAACCGAAACGGTTGTCTTGGTGTTGTTTGTCTGATAGTCAACAGGAGTATATTCACCACCGTCAACCGAAACGAATATTTCCCATGTATTCGCAATCTGAGAATCCTTACTTGCGTAGCAGATCAGCGTATAGGTATCAAACACCTTTTTTGAACCAAGGTCGATTACCACTTCATTGGAAACACCTGCCAGCTTATACATATTCGTCGATTTCTGTGCCTGATAGCGCGTATCCAAATTACCGTCAATCAAACATGCCGAGATATTCTCTCTGACACCTTCAGACACCACTCTGTGAATATGCGCACCGATACAAAGGTTGTCACCGGTCGTCATAGCTACCGCAAGGATCGGATTGGTTTTAGCAACAGGCTCGATCTTTTCGTGCATCAAATAGTTGGGACTGGGAACGCCCGGAAGATTCTCGGTAACGAAATTATCCTTAAAGTCGCGGAAGCCTGTGAAAACAAACTCGCCCGACTTCAGCTGTCTTACGTATTCCTGACGGAGAAGATCGATCGTAGCAAAGCCGGTCTTTTCCTTGACCCAATTGTTCAGAGCGGTACCTTCTTTGGTGGGATTGTCACCTGCCTTAGTGCCTGTCCAAGCTTTGGCTTGGAATACGATATAGTCAAGAAGACCGTATTCATCGGGTGTGCGTTTGCCGTCGTTATTCTTATCGATTGTGGGATATACCCAATCCATCCAGGTAAATAAAAGCTGTCCGTCTCCGTAAGGCGAATAATTCCAATTGATCGCACCCTGAACAGTCTTTTCCTCAACACAATCATACGAATAGTCATACGACCAATAACGGTGGCGACCATAGTTTGCCATCGCTTCGCCGAACCAATCGAGAGTGCCGATGTTGAATTTCTGAACAAGGTGTGTCATTTCATGTGTAAACGCACCGCCGCACTTGGCAGGATTGCCGCCATTTAAATTGTTGACCGAATAAAAGATTCTCGTTCCCGAAGCAGCAGCAACACCGTCGTAGCTGCGTTCTGCATCAATGAAAATCTGCATGGGTTCTTTGCCGGTACCGCCCCAACGTGCATACAGTCTGGGATACACGGTATAGAAATGCTCGGCAATTTGGTCCATATAGCGTTCGTCGTTAACGTAAGTCCAGTCCTTGCGGAAAATTGCCTGGAAATGGCTGGTATCGTAATCCGACTCAATCACGTTCAGCGGGAAACTGTCGAGAATGGGATATCCGGCACCGTCAAGACAAATATTGACGTAATAGGTCTTACCGGCAACAAAAGGAACGGTTGCCTGTCCCATACCGACATAGGAAGAGCCATCGGCCTTAACCTCAATGCCTTCATGTGTATAAAGAGATTTTGAATACTGTCCGTTCTCTTCTGCCGTAACCGTTACGCAAAAAGTAGTCGCAAGATTGGCTGTGAATTCAAATCGGATATACGCGCCTGCCTTAGCGGTAACCGCTTTCCAAGACGCGAGCGCTTGGGTAACAACAGGCATAATCTTGACCACAGCAGTCTTGGCAGTCTCGTCAAGTGTTACGTTCGCACCGCAAACGCCGAGTTTTTTCAAAGCGGAAAACGCTTTGGAACCGGTATATTCCGTTTCTGTGCCGTTTTCCACCAAGACAAATGTACGTGTATAGTCTTTATACTCAACATTGACCTTTTGGTAAATATCAACGCCTGTACCTGCCAAATCAAACGCCGATGTGTCCGCACTACCGCCGGACCATACTTCGTCATTCAGAACAGCGGTATAGTTTTTCTTCACAACTCGCTCGCCTTCGGGAAGCTCGGTTTCGGGTCCCCGAGGTTTGCTTTCGGCAGTTGTGCCGGGGGTGGTAACAGTGGGCGTTTCGGGGGTTGTTCCCGCTGTGGTATTGGGTGTTGTTGCCGGAGCAGTTGTGTCTGCCGACGTGGTCGCAGAATCAGAGCCGCACCCTGCCAAAGTCGGCAAAAGCATAGCAATCGCCAGGAGCATACAAAGAAGCTTTTTCATACTTGCCTCCTTAAATTTTTATTTCATTTTATCATAAAATATCAAAAAAACAACACATTTCCATTCAAAAAAAGCCACCTTTGCGGTGGCTTTTTTGATTGGAAATGAATTACTTCTTGGAAGTGTAGAGAATGATTTCGGAGTACTGATACTTGGGAGTCTCAGCGCCGGAAGCATCTTCGATCTCGATCTTGAAGTAGCCGTAGTCAACAGATTCTCCGAACGCGTAGTAGTGTTCGAGGTAGTTGGTAACAGTGAGATCGTCTACAGTCTTGTTAACGTCGAGAACGAGATTCCAAGAACCTTCTGTACCGTCGTCAGAACCGTAAAGCTTGAACTTAACGGGAATTCTTTCGGGGAACCTTTCATCGTCGTTAGCACCGACCAAAGAGATACCTCTAAGATCGGAAGCGTCAGCAACGGTGAAGATAAGGGGGACGGTGTAGTCGCCGGAGCAGAACTTGGTCTTTGCCAAACCATCGAAGAGCTTAACGTAAGTTTCAGTAGCGGCAAGGCTTTCAGGACCGCTGATACCGGTAAGAGAGCCTGTGGGAAGTGCTTCTACATCTGCAGGTACTTCATCGGTGGGGATCACTTCGATATCGGGAGCGCGGTTATAAACGTAAGGACCGCACCATTCGGGATCGGAGAACCATGCCCAATAAAGAACTTCGTCGCTACCGGCTTCGGTGATCTTCAGCTTAATGTCGTATTCGTGTTCGCCAAGTTCAGGAGCCCATTCGCCCAGGTCAATACGAACATAGGTAAAGCCGGCATTGGTAACAACACCCATAGGAACAAGGAAGCTATTGATCGGAACATCTTCACCGTTGATGTAAAGAGTCCAGTCATAGTCTTCAAGAACCACACCGTAGCCTACTTCATCGTCAAGAAGAATGAGTTCTTCCATAACAAACTCTTCGGTGGCAAGAATTTTGAATACGAAGCACCATCTGTAATCGAGTTCAGCGTGGTGGTTTTCAAAAGCGCAACCATAAAGACCCTTCCAGGTGGGGTCGATTGCCATGAATCCCGGATCGCCGTTCAGGATGTCGATACCGCCGCCGAAGGGACCTTTGTTAGTGGTGCCGGGCGTTTCGGTTGTGTTGGGAGTCTTGGTGGTATCACCGGGAACAGTGGTATCTGTGCCGGGGACGGTAGTGTCTGCACCGGGAACAGTGGTGTCTGCGCCGGGAACAGTGGTAACCTCGGGCTTGCCGGCAGTGGCATCGTTGCCGCCCTTGGTGGTGGCGGGAGCATCGCCGCCGCACGCAACAAGTGCAACAGCTACGAGCGCAACCAGAAGAAGTACAAGAATTTTTTTCATGGATATTTCCTTTCTTTTTTCAATTTGGATACTTCGACTCATTATAGCAGAAAAGGAAGGAAAAGTCAATACCAAACAAAAAAACAAAGCCACTTTTACAGTAGCTTTGTTTTTTCCTTATCATCAGTTGGTATAGTTATCGAAATAGCCCTGAACAAGAACCACGGGAGTACCCTTATCACCCGAGCCGGAAGTGAGGTCGCAGAGCGAGCCGATCAGATCAGTGAGCTGACGGGGTGTGGTACCCTGCGAAGCCATATTGCCCACAAGATTGCCCTCTTTCGCGCGGATGGATGCTGAGATTGCTTCCTTAAGCGCTTCGCCGGAAAGATCCTTATAATCGTTATCGGCAAGATATTTAAGCTTCAGTTCATTGGGTGTACCAATCAAACCGTCGGTGAATGCGGGAGATACAACCGGGTCGGCAAGCTCCCAGATTTTACCCTTGGGGTCTTTGAACGCGCCGTCACCGTACACCATAACTTCCACGTGCTTGCCACAGCCTTTGAAAATTCTTTCCTGAATGTCAAGAACAAGATCCTTGCACTCGCGGGGGAACAGCTTTACGCTGTCTTCGGTCGATTTGTTCGAACCGAGAAGACCGTATCTCTCATTGCAACCGCTGCCGTCAACAGGGGCTGTCATAATATCGTCAAGACCGAGCACGACCTTTGCACCTGCCGCCTTGAGGATTCTCTTGGTGCGCGCACGGGTATGGATATCACAGGTCAAAACACAGTCGGTGTAGTCGAGAATGGCTTTTACCTGATTGGCAAATATGATCTCAACCTCTGCACCGCAAGAGCGAATGATATCGCCGTAATATGCCACATAGTCAACGCCTGTGAATTCATGCTTGTTTTCACCGAACAGCTCACGGTAGCGTTCAAGAGAAAGAACATCGCTGTACGGGTTCACGCCTGCCTCGTCAATCTTATCGAGACTGACAAGCTCATTGCCTACTTCGTCGGAAGGATAGCTGAGCATCAGCACAACTTTTTTGGCGCCCATGGCAATGCCACGCAGACAGATCGCAAAACGGTTACGGGACAGAATGGGGAAAATAACACCAATCGTGCCGCCGCCAAGCTTTTCCCTTACGTCTTTGGCAATGGCTTCCACAGAAGCATAGTTACCCTGTGCTCTTGCCACGATCGATTCGGTAATGGCAATAACATCTCGGTCATTCATACTAAAACCTTCAATTTCGGCAGCTTCCAATACGCTCTTCGACACGAGTTCGGCAAGATTGTCTCCCTGACGAATGATGGGGCAACGGATACCCCTTGATACTGTACCGACTCTGCGTTCCTTTGTTTCCATACTAAATCCTTTCTTGTCCTGCGATACACACGCAAAAACTTTATCTGTATAAATTTGAGAAAGAAACCAATTAAACCGGATAAAAGAGCATCTGCCCCTACATCCCAATTTATAATTTTATCTATTTTTCCCTTTCATGTCAATAGTATATGAAAAAAATAGACAAAAAATTAACAATTTCTTAAAAGAAAAGAGTGATTGAAAACAGTAAGCGGACAGTATAAACTGTCCGCTTACTGTTGGGGAAATGCCCCTAAATTATTTAGCCTTGCAGATCTTCCCAAGAAGTTTCAGTAAGAGTGCCGTCAGCCTTGATATCAAGACCGGAAACCATAACAACATCTTCAGTATTAAGAACAGAAACTTCAGCTACGGGAGAAACATAAGCGTTTTTCATGAAAAACCTCTTTCTCCGCTCTCATCATGATAAACCGAACACAGCAGGATGAGCGGTATGCTGTGATCTTCGCTTGTTCTTTGCTCCGCATAAACAAAAAACAAAATGTAAAAACAGAGATCAAATGTCTCCTGAACGACACTCAATCCTATTACAGAATCATTATACAGAATCAAACGCAATTTGTCAAGGCTTTTTGTAAAAAAAAACAAAAATATACCAAGAGACAAAAAGGAGACTGACCAAAAGTGCAGTCTCCAAGTTGTCATCAAACCCACCGTGCCGTGTAGCAGAGAAATATAACCCTGCTGTAAGCAAGGCGGTGCCCTTCTCTTCACTTTGCGCTCCCAACGTCCCGTACAATCGTGACATAAGCAGGAAAATACGGGGAGGTCTGCATCCCATGACGAGGTACAGGCTCCAATATCTGTTCGTAGGTTTATTTACTGTGCTATCACGAACAAAGCAGGCAGGATGTGGCGTCCAATATCAGTATATGGCACAGTCATGCCAAACTTACATGGAAATGAGAGGAAATTATTTTGCGCTTTCGTCGTAATCGACTTCGTCAAAAAGAAGATCATCGAAGAAATCGGCAACGCGCTCAAACTCTTCATCGTCATCAATGGTAACAAGAGTGGCTTCATCGCTTCCTTCGATTTCCTCAAGGCGCAAGATTACGTATTCGCCGTCTTCAAAATCAGGATTCTTTTCCACAGGAATCAGGGCAAAATATTCCTTGCCTTCAAATTCCGCTCTTTCAAGAAGCTCAAACTGTACTTCCACACCGTCTTCATCGATCAGCGTAAAAACATCGGGATTAAATTCTTCAGTCATTTGTTTATTCTACCTTTTCTGTCTTGAATTTAGAAAGAGACTGTTTCTCTCCTCAGATATATTTTATACCATTTGATGAAATTAGTCAACCACTTTTTGCAAAAAAGCGAAAGTTCTAACGAGTTTTCTTTGGTTTTGTCTTGCTTTTGCTTCAAGAGTGTGATAAGATAAAAAAAACACCATTTAGTTAAAGAGGAATTGCAATGAAAACAGTCATCGGTATTGATGTGGGCGGCTCCACCACCAAGATTGTTGGCTTCCAAGGCGGCAAGCTGATCGAACCGATCTTTGTGCGTGCACATGACCAGCTCACCTCCGCCTACGGTGCTTTCGGCAGATTCACAGCTGAAAACGGTCTTGACATTTCGGACATCGACAAAATCATGGTCACAGGTGTTGGCTCCACCTTTCTTTCCAAACCAATCTATAACATTCCCTGCTACAGCCAGGTGGAATTCCCCTGCATCGGCAAGGGCGGTCTTTATCTTTCGGGGCTTGACAAAGCCATTGTTGTTTCAATGGGCACAGGTACTGCGCTTGTGTATGCCGAAAAGGATAAGGAATCGGTGTATCTCGGCGGTACAGGTGTGGGTGGCGGCACGCTTGTGGGTCTGTCTAAACTGTTGACCGGCATGAGCAAGGTAGATAACATCATCGATGCCGCGCAGCTTGGCAACTTAAAAAACATCGACCTGCGCGTCAGCGATATCACCAAAACCGACGTTCACCCCGACCTTGCACCAGACTTGACAGCTGCCAACTTCGGAAAAGTCAGCGAGCTTGCCTCCAAAAATGACATCGCACTCGGTATCATCAACATGATTTTTGAGACTGTGGGTATGCAGGCAATTTTCGCAGCCCGTGGTCACGGCATCCGCGATATTGTGTTAACCGGCAATATGGCAATCATTCCGCAGGCACAAAAGATCTTCTCGTCGCTAAACACGCTGTTTGATGTCAACTTTATCATTCCCCCGCGCGCACAGTTTTCCACCGTTATCGGCTCCGCTCTGATCGGTGCCGAAGAAAAGTGAGGTAATTATATATGAAAACCATTGTTGCATCCAAAGTTACCATTCTCCCTTACGAAGCAGGCGCTTTCGATTCGATTACCGCTTCGCTTTCCGGAAAGGTATATGAAAACACAATCGGTAACAACCGCTTTGTTACCTTTAAGGGAGACACCACACTCACCCATCTTTGCGAATATCCCGGCAGAAATGAAATTCGTAAGGTAGAATGCCCGCTTCCCGCCTATGAAGTCCTCCCGAGCGACATTCCCTGCGGCGAAAAGAAGAACGAAACCGCCCTGTATCAGATCGACCTTGACAACCGCCGTGTCAACTGCGGTATGACCTATATTTTCCAGCTTGCCGACGGCAGATTCTTTATCCTCGACGGCGGCTACTTCACCTTCAGCGAATGCGACAGACTCTACACCATGCTGAGAAAGCTACAGCCCGAAGGCAAACTCAACATTGTGGGCTGGTTCTTCTCGCACGCACACCAGGATCACTTCGGTGCGTTCCTTGAATTTGTTTCGAAGTACAAAAACGAATACACCATCGATACGCTTTACTACACTTTCCCCTCTCTCGACCTTCCCGAATCGGTCAATTGGAAGCAGTCGGACAATGCCACCATGCGCGAGTTCGATTATACGGTTTGCAAGTACCTGCCCGACGTCAAGCTCTGCTTCTTACACTCGGGTCAGTCCTTCAACATGGGCGAGCTTCATATCGACGTGCTCTTTACACACGAAGACTTTTACCCCGACACCATCCGCTCGTTCAATGATACCTCCACAGTGCTTCACATCACAGTAGAAGGTCAAAAAATCCTCTTCCTCGGTGACCTTCACGTGCAGTCCTGCCGCAAGCTTGAGCCTGTTTACGGAGAGCTTTTGAAGTCTTACATCATTCAGGTTGCCCACCACGGCTTCAACGGCTCGACGGTGGAAACCTACGAGTACGCATCCCCTGAAGTGGTGCTTTGGCCTACCGCGGATTACGAATTCGAACGCAACACCACGCGTGATGTCAACGCCCATCTGCTTGCCATGACTTGTGTCAAGGAGCATATCATCGCAGGCGTTCACGGCACACGCAAGTTCACCTTCCCCTACGAAGTCGGCACATCCGAAGAGATCGACCTTCCCAAGATCTAATATTAAAACTTGGTTGACAGCTTTTGTCAACCAAGTTTTCTTTTGTATATATTGCACATATTTAGCAATCGAATTTTGTCACATTTCAACAATACAGAGAATCGTTCGCCAAATGGGAAAAATCTTCAAAAAACCGCTTGACAAGCCACTTTTTGGGTGCTATAATGCCCTCGAAATCAAGAAAGGAGGTTTTGCACATGAATCAAAACCTGACATCCACCCTGTACCGTCATAAGATTGAACTTGTTACCGTATCCGACATCCGCGACTTTGTTGCCATTGCCGGCAAATGCAAAGGCAAGGTCATGCTCCGTTGCAGCGACGATTTTTTCATCAATGCGAAAAGCCTTCTTGGTGTTATGCTCGCCAAAAAGATGCAGTGGAACGACCTCACCCTTCTCACCGAAACCGACTGCTACAGCGATTTCAAGAGATTCATTGCGGATTGATGAGCACCTCTCTTCAAAAGACTCGCTTTTGAAGAGCTACATACGTAACATACGGTCTTTGACCGATACATAAAAAAAGCTGAGTCTTTCTCTTTACGAAAGGCTCAGCTTTTTTGCATTAAGTTTCGGGAGCAAGGTCACCAAGACCGGGGACGAGAAAACAGTCAATTCCAAAACTCCGTGTAGCAGTAAACATATCCGTCCTCCATCACATCGCTTCGATAGAGCACAAAATCGGGAGAGCCCGAAACATACGTTGCCCGTGTATATGCCACACCATCATCCGGCAGTTCCTCATCGGAAGAAATCGGATGTGTCAGCGGATGGGTTTCAGGAAACAAAAGGTATTCTTCATCTGCCAAAACACGAAAAGACACCTTATACTCTACATCTCGATCTGTTATACACACACCGGAAATGAATTCAGCAGATGACGGCAAATCCAGCCCTCTCTGTTGACAGCCTTTCACAAAGCTCGTGGTAAACCTTGTCAGTTTTGTTTTTTCCGGATTCAAACAAGCGGTAAACTGCAAACACAGTAAAAGAAGCAATGCTACCAAAACACCACTACGTGTCCACTTGGACAAATGTTTTGCTTTAGTCATAATCATCCTCACTTTACTGTTATACGAACAAAAAGACAACAAGGAGCAAAAGGATTATCAAATCGCTCTTTTTGTAATGAAAGCCGCGGCGGTAAATGGTGTAGCCGGCAAGCGCCAAAAGCTCAATGATCGTCCAAATCGCGATATGCTTGAACTCCAGGTTTTGGATAATCATCAAACAAAGGGCGTATACGGGAATGAGTGTGCGTGAGCCGAAGAAAGAATCGGAGATTTCACCTATCTTTTCGGTTCTTCGCTTGCCAAAACTGAGGAAAAATCCCACAGCAGAAAGAATGCCGAGACCGA
>JAFXJX010000005.1 GCA_017532025.1 Clostridia bacterium
AAGCGAGTTCTTTTCGTTTAGGAAAAACCTCCATTTTTTAGCTCTGGAACGGGAGCCGGCGAATTTTCTTTTTGTTTCGTTTTTCTTTTGTTCGGGCAAAAGAAAATCGTAACAAAAAGAAAAATGAAAGAACACTCAAAGCTTACTCATAAACCGTTCCCTATCCACGATATAGCGTACATGCGTAGCCTCACCAATAATCCCCTTACTATCCTCTGCCTTGATTTCGAAAGTAAGTTTGCGACCTTCCACCTCTGTAAGTACAGCCGTGGCCTTTATCGACTCATCCACCGGCGAAGGTTTCACATGCGAAGTATTCATCATCGCACCCACCGTGGTCGAGCCTTTAGGCAGATGCTCGGCTACGGCCATCATCGCCGCATTTTCCATCAATGCTACCATCGCCGGAGTGGCAAACACATGCAAGTCTCCACTGCCCATCACGGCAGCTACATGGTCGGCAGAAACGACCAAAGTCGAAGTATAAGTCAAACCTTTTTCCATAATGATACGTTATTCTAGCAACAAAGTTAAACGATTTTTCTTGTGTAATAACAATATTTTCCTTTATTTTGCGCAAAAAATGACAAGAAGATGAAAAAGCTAATACTTATATTGACATTTGCTTGCGGATTGATGACTTTGCAAGCTGAAAATGTGAACCTCAGAAAATCAGTAGAGGACGGTATCAAGACCAGCATCCAACATACCGAAAACCGCGAGTGGAAGGAAGCCTTTGCCACTTGCCGCGCGTTGGACGGAATGATAAACATGGAAGAGCAAAAAACAAAGAAGGCAGCTCCCGAATTACATTATTTGGTCAGCAAAGAGCGTTTACGTATGTATATGCGCCTGCTCAACAAACAGAAAGAGTGTCAAGAACAACTAAAAAAAATGGAAGACTGGGCAGAGAAAGCACAATCCGATGAAGTTAGCGAAGACCTCCTGATGACCAAAGCTGGCTATTATCAAAAATTCGGCATGAACGACAAGAGCCTACAATGCTACAAAGAATTGGTACAACACCGCTCGAAAGGCAAGGATGAACAAGGTGTAGATAAATGCTTTCAAGATATGCTCGCTCAAGCCAAGGAGAATAAAAACACCTCGCTCAGTCGGGCTTTGGAACGCCTTTATACCAATTGGCAAGACTCTATCAAGGCCGTAAAAGCAGCACAAGAACTCAAAGCTCTACAAGATGACTATGCAGCATCGCAAAACATATTAGCCGAAAAGAAAAGTGAGATAAGCGCCCAAAAGGGTACCATCATATTCCTCTGTATTCTGGTCATTGCATTGGCAGGCGGATTGCTGTTCTTCATCGGCATTATGCTGAAGAATATCCGCCAAATCAAGACACTGAAAAAGAGTCTCAGCATCGCCAACGAAAACAATGAATCGAAGAGTCGTTTCATCAACAAGATAGGTGAGCAAATGACCCCCTCGCTCGATGCAATCGAAGCCGGTCAAGTGAAGCCTCACGTCAAAGGTTTGAAAGAGCTTATGGCTCATATACAAACTTACATGGAATTGGAAAGCAACCGTGAATCACATTACGAAATGAAAGATCTGAACATCAATGCTTTGTGCGACAACATCCTGAATAAAGCCAAGGAGACCTTCCAACCAGGTGTAGAAGCCGTACTGAATGTTCCCCGCGTGAATGTCCGCACCAATGCAGAAGCCTTGGAGAATGTCTTGCTTTACTTGCTCGGCAATGCTGCCCTACATACCGAAAGCGGAAAGATTACGTTGGAATTCAAGAAGCGTAGTGCCCATTCGGGACAATTCATCGTGACCGACACCGGCACCGGCATCCCCGAAGAAAAGCGCGCCAACCTCTTCAAGCCTTTCGCCGAAGTACAGGACTTGACCAAGGGTGACGGCCTCGGTCTTCCGACTTGTAGCCTCATCGCTTACAAGCTCAATGGTACCCTCCGTTTAGATGAAGAATACAAAAAAGGTACCCGATTCGTGTTAGAATTGCGGTCGTGATCAATTTTAGGCACGGATTTCACGGATTTAATTGATGTTGGCA
>JAFXJX010000042.1 GCA_017532025.1 Clostridia bacterium
ACGTGAGGATTTTTCTCCTTGTTATGGTAGGCTGCGTACCATCGAAAGTTCATGGGATCGATGTTCATTTCCTTTGCGATATCATTGCGCCGTGAGCGCAAAAGATACATCCATTGCTCGGCGGTATTGTAGCCCAACCGCTCGGCATCCTCACGCTTCAAAGAGAAAATTAAAGTCCAAACGTTGCCGCGATGCTCATTGATCTCCTCGGAAAGCTCCTTCAGATTGATGGTCACATCCTTGTCGGAAAAGAGTCCGCAGGAGCCTTTTCGCGTGCCGATATAGTCAACAAGACCTCCGCGCAACAGCTCAACACCCTCGCGAGTTGCCACGTATTCCAGCATCCCACCGCGCCCACGACCTTCCTCGGTTTTGTGTCCGGGCTTGTAGTAAGGAGCCTTCAGAATGAGCTTTGCCACGCTCAGCTACCTCGAATGATTTCGTCCACGCGGATCGTACCGTTGGTTTCCTGCACGTCACGAATGGCTTGCGCACGGAGCTCTTTTACCACTTCATCGGGAATATCGTAGGTGTATGCGATGATTCTTGCAAGGTGATTTTGCTCTACCGCCAGCCTGTAAAGGTTTCTGTTGATGCGTCCTTCGCTGTCACGGTTCTTGGCGTCAATGACAGACTCAAGGGCAGGAGTGAGGAACTTGGAGGAGCTTTTCGCATTGAGAAACTCGATATAAAAGTCCACGGCATCGCGGATGAAGTGCTTTTCCGAGGGCAGAGATAGCTTTTTAGCAAGTCGGTCACAGTCCTCCCATTGGTCTACACGGAGGCGAACGTTTTTCGCCGGCATTGCTTCTTGATTCTTTTTGTTATCTTCCATTGTAATGATCCTTTCGTTTGTGATGTTGTTTGAGCCTCGGAAAAAGCCTGAAACCCTTAGGGATTTTGGCATTATGAGGCTCGGATTTTGAAATATAGTGCCGTTTGAGGCTCATGCAACAAATGAGGCTTTTCTCGTAAACCTTGCAAAAAGGCTTGAAATAGCCATAAATCTCCACCGCAAGGCGTTGCCGGGCGATGTGATATGTCGAGGCGAGCCTCGGCTTTATCCTGTTTTCCAGCATACGCTGTGTGCGATGGGTGAAAATGTCTTTTCTTTGTTTCCTGTATCATGGTTTTTGGTGGGTGGTGGCAGATGGGAGGTCTGCTTCCACCTGCCATTTTCGGAGAACGTATTACTCCGTTTCACAGAGCGCGTTGGTCATCGGATCCGCGAGACCTTCGCATTTTGGGAAGAGTCTGAGCTTGTCCTTTTCCCATTCTTCTTCGTAGGAATGAAATCCAACATCAAGAAGTGCTTCGGGGAAAAGCGCGCTGACACAACCGTAACGATCAGGCTCACTCACGATAAACATCACAGGCTCTTTTTCCTGTGCTGCCTTGAGACTTTCAATCAAGTCCTTATCGAAAGTGTCAATGTGTACGAGACCGTCTGCTTTGTTAAAGCGGATGACCGTGACCTGATCCTTGGGATCCAACTGATATTTTACGTCT
>JAFXJX010000043.1 GCA_017532025.1 Clostridia bacterium
AGGGCGCCGACCCCTACCGATTACAATCCCCAACCACCCATGGCGAAATTGCCGTGGGTGAAATTCTTCACATTTTTTCAAAAAAGGGTTGAATTATCTTTCCTTTTGTGCTATAGTAAACGCAACAAAAGCGAAAAATTCGTCCCAACGAAAGGAAAACATATCATGGAAAAAATGGGCGTTGCCGTCATCGGTCTCGGCAACCGCGGACAGCTTCTGCTGAAAACCGTATTGAAGCATTTCAAGGATTTTCAAGTCGTTGCGCTGAGTGACCTCTACGAGGACAGACTGCAAAAAGGAATTGCCGCATGCGAAAAATACGGCGAATATCAGCCTCTTTACGCAGACACCAACTACAAGAATTTCATCAGCAAGCCCGAAATCGACTGCGTGATCGTTCCCTCCTCTTGGGATTCGCATATTGAGATCTGCATCGACAGTATGAACGCGGGCAAATACGTGGCATCCGAAGTGGGCGGTGCTTACAACATCGAGCAGTGCTTTGACCTCGTGAAAACCTACGAGCGCACGGGTGTACCCTGCATGATGCTTGAAAACTGCTGCTACGGCAAAGATGAAATGCTGGTGCTCAACATGGTTAAAAAAGGCCTCTTTGGAGAGATCCTCCACTGTGAGGGCGGCTATCACCATGACCTGCGCGACGAAGTGGCACTCGGTCACGAGCAACGTCACTACCGTCTTGATAACTATATGCACAGAAACGGCGAGGTTTACCCCACCCACGAGCTTGGCCCGATCGCCAAGGTTCTGAATATCAACCGTGGCAACCGCATGATCATGCTCACCGCCATGGCATCCAAGAGCGGTGCTGTCAACCAGTGGATCAAAGATAACAAGGGCGCTGATTACGAAAACGCAAACTTCCATTTCGCAATGGGCGACGTTATCACCACCTGTATTAAGTGCGCCCACGGTGAAACCATCGTGCTCACACACGACACCACCATCCCGCGTGCTTACTCGCGCGGCGGTCTTGTACAGGGTACCAAGGGTACTTGGAGCGAAGACTGTGACGGAATCCTGATCGACGGTATGGTGGAAGGCGCATCCTACGATCACAAATTCCTGCCGATGAAGGATTTCTACGAAGAACATATGCATCCGCTTTGGAAGGAATATAAGAAGAACGGTCTTGTGGGCGGTCACGGCGGCATGGACGGTCTGTGTCTTGCCGCATTCTTCGATGCGGTACGCAATAAGACAGAGGTGCCGATCGACGCTTACGATATGGCATCCTGGATGGCAATCACCTGCCTGTCCGAGGATTCAATCGCCATGGGCAGCATGCCTGTGCCGATCCCCGACTTCACCTACGGCAAGTGGATTAAGAGAAAGCCTTACGTCCGCAGCAAATACTGCCTTGAGGAAGTCTGCTACGACTGCTTTGATGAGGAAGAGAAATAATGGATGATAAACGGGAGAGGTGACCTCTCCCGTTTTTTGCATATATCCAATAGTATTTGATTAGGTGAATGTGCACATGGTTGTAGGGGCGACCCTGCGTGGTCGCCCGCAGCATACTGTTTTGCCGTCGCATGATTTGATTGTGCTTTTATTAGAATAACCAAATCACTTTTCTCCGCAATCGTTTATGACGGGCGACCACCCGACCTGCAAGCAGGTCGAGTCGCCCCACAATCAAATAAAATATAATTGCTATGTTTGTCTTCGGGTCGTCGAGGGCGCCGACCCCTACCAATTACGATTCCCCCACCATCCGCGGCAAAATCACCGCGGATGGTTTTTGATTTGTGCAAAGAACGATTGAAATATTCACATTTGTGTGATATACTACTGTCAAGAATCCACACGACGAAGGAGAACAATCTATGATGTGGCTCGGTATTTTTGCAGGTGTCTTTTTGCTTGCCCTTGCAGGCACGGCGTATCTTATGAGAGGCGCGCTTCGCTTTGGTTTTTCAAAAAAGCTGTACGAAAGAAATAAGATTCTCGGCATCCTCTCTTCTCTTTGGCCGCTTTTCCTTTGCCTTCCTTTTTTGGCTGTCGGACCGGTTGCCTTTGTCATTGCTTTTGTGCATTTGTTTGCCATCTGGGCGCTCACCGACCTTGTTGCAATCATCATCCGCAAGATTCGCAAGAAAGAAAAAAGCAAGCGCTACATCAACGGGTTTGTTGCCCTCGCCCTCACCGCTGTCTATCTCACCTACGGCTGGGTAATGGCGCACACGGTACTTGAAACCAACTACTCTCTCACCACCGAAAAATCGCTCGGACAAGACTTGCTTCGCATCGTCACCTTTGCCGATCTGCATCTTAGCACCACTTTAGATGGGGATGAATTTGCAGAAGAATGCAAGCGCATCAACGCCACAAATCCCGATGTGGTTTTGATCGGCGGCGACTTTGTTGACGACGATACCTCGCGTGAGGATATGATAGCGGCTTGCCAGGCGCTCGGCACGCTGAAAACGAAATACGGCGTTTACTTTATCTTGGGCAATCACGACAAAGGCTACTTCCGACGTGGTACGTTTACGATAGATGAGCTTTATCAAAAGCTTGCCCAAAACAACGTCTTGGTGTTGACCGACGATGTTGTTGCCATCAACGAGAATGTCGTTCTCGTCGGCAGAAACGACCGATCCCACAGAAACAGAAAATCCGCCGAAGCACTGATGGCGGACATAGACGACTCCAAATACGTCATCATGCTTGACCATCAGCCAAACGATTACGATGCCATCGCAAAAGCCGCACCCGACCTTGTGATTTCAGGTCACACCCACGGCGGTCATATCTTCCCCGCAGGGCCTATCGGTCTTTTGATGGGCGCAAACGATGCGGTGTACGGTCTTGAAAAGCGCGAAGACACTTCCTTTATCGTCACCTCGGGTATTTCCGGCTGGGCAATTCCGTTTAAGACCTTTTGTATTTCGGAATTTGTGGTAATTGATATTGAGATGAAATAAAAGAAAGACAAAGTCACTGAAAGGTGGCTTTGTCTTCGGTCTAAAATCCCGCACAAAAGTGCGGGATTTTTGCTGTTTACTTAACAATGTCAATCTCAATATCGCCCGTGTCGGTTCTGATCTTGCACAAGCCGCCGACCATGCCTGTCGGCACGCTCTCATCGCCGGTCCCACTTCTTACGTCAAAAATCTTATCCGAAAGGAGTGAGCCTTCCACGTCACCCGTATCGGTAACGATGTAAAGGTTGGCGGCATCGATTCTTTCAAACGAAACATCTCCCGTATCGGTCTCGATATTGATATCTCCCGTCACAAGCGTGTTGTCAAGCTCCACATCTCCCGTGTCGGTCGAAATGCCGATTGAGCCGGAAATATTCACAGAGGAAAGCTCCACATCTCCCGTGTCGGTCTTAATATCAATTACATCGAAAGTATTGTTTTTCAAGGCAACATCACCTGTATCACTCTCAATGGTCAGCACACCTTTGATTGCAGACGAGATCGTCACGTCACCCGTATCGGTCTCGATCTTGGCACTTGAAAATGTTAGCGACTTGCCAAGCGTCACGTCACCCGTGTCACTTTCCGCTGTTAATGTGTACATCATATATTCGGGCAAATAAACCGTAATCACTTCCCTGCCGAAATAGAAGCCAAAGAGTTGCTTATACCACGGCTCGTTTGGGGCGCGAATCACAAGTCTTCCGTCATGTACCGAAACGCTGTGACGAACGTCCCCTCTTTCATAGCAGATCACTTTTACACTGCCGTCTTCGGAGGGCAAAAACTTAATATCTGCCGTGTCAAGCGCGGCAAGAACGGTATCAAATTCACCGTCGGGGTAATACACACCCGTCACTTCGTTTACGGTATCGATTTTTTGAAAATCAAACCCAACCGCCGCAAAGCTAACAGTTACCACACCAAGACCCACCGCACACAAAATGGCGGCAACGATCAACCATATCTTCATTTTCTTCATTGTACCGCCTCCTTTCTCACAAATGCGCGTTTGATCAGAAGAAAGATCTGTTTAGCAAGAATGCACATCCCCTTGGTGGCGTAAAGGCATCCGAAGAACAAAAAGATCGAAAAACCTGCCATGAAAAGCGCAGCACCAATCGAAGCAAGTCCTGTCCAACCAAAGCCTGTGGCAAACAAAATCGGCGCACCGACAAAAGAAGCAAAAGCACCCAGCGCCACAGAAAGGTCAACTGCCCAAAGGGATGCGATCACAGACCAAAGCGCGGCATACACCGAAATCACCACCGAAAGAGCAGCAATGAGCAGCGAAAGCCAAATCGGCGAGCCCACGATCAACAGCACAATCGCCCAAACAGGCAGCTTATTCTTCGGCTTCACACGCGCCTTGATGAGCTTGCCGAGCGGCATTTCCTTTAAGATCTGCGCCGCCGCATCGGCAGGCGTGCCGATGGCTTCGACCGCTTCTTCTTCCGAAAGTCCGTCTTCCATGCGGTCGTCAATCATTTCTTCATAGTATGCGACCGATGATACAAAGTCTTCGTCGTTCAAGTCGGATAGCCGTTTGCGAAGTTCATCCAAAAATTCACGTTTTGTCACTGTTGTCACCCTCTCTCGTTACGAATTGGAAAATGGAGATCATCTCTTTCCATTCTTCCTTGAATTCTTCAATGCGATCCCGTCCCGCAGGCGTGATCTGATAATATTTGCGAAGTCTTCCGCTATGCTCTGCCGTGCGCACGGATAAAAGGTGAGCGCCCTCAAGACGGCGCAGAATCGGATACAGCGTTGATTCGGAAATATCCACATACGGTTTGATGTCCTTGATGATCTGATAGCCGTAGGATTCTTCGTATTGGATGGCGGCAAGCACACACACGTCAAGAATGCCGCGTTTCATCTGAATATCCATGTCATCCCTCCTCTGTGACTATACTATACCACGCATAGTATTATTTGTCAAGAGGTATTTGGAAAAATTATGAAAACAGCCGCCGCCCGTGTCATCCTGAGCGAAACACCGCCCGAGATCCCACCTTCGCCATTTGCGTTGCAAATGAGGCTCGGTGCTGCTTCGCAGTTCGACTTCGCTTCGCTTCGCTCAGGATGACACGGGGCGGTGTGCAGTCGAAACCCGCAGGCAGGATCTCGGGCGAAATGGCACACAAAAAAGCCACCCTTTCGGTGGCTTTTGGATTGTTTATTCAATTGGAGTACCGTCAGCATTGAAGAGAGGCAACGGCTCAAGATAGAGAATATCCTCTCTGTCTTTGGCACCGCCCTCGGCAAGAATTGCCATTTTGCCCACAATGTTGCCGCCTGCGTGATTCACAAGTTCTTCAATGGCGCGAAGAGATTCGCCGGTACTGATGACGTCATCCACGATGAGAACGCGCTTGCCGCGCATGAATTCGGCATCCTTGCCGTCAAGATACAGCATTTGTTTTTTTGCCGTGGTGATCGAATTGACCTCGCAACAGAAAATATCTTCCATATACAGTTTTTGCATTTTTCTTGCTACGATATAGCGGTTTTCCCCCGCTTGACGCGCCATTTCGTAAAGAAGCGGAATGCCCTTGCTTTCGGATGTGATCATCACGTCATGCTCAGGCGCGATTTTGAGAAGCTCTCTCGCGCAGGCGCAGGTAAGCTCCACATCTCCAAAAATCACAAATGCGCCGATGTATAAATTCTCATTCAAGGGGCAAAGAGGAAGATCTCTTACAAGCCCTGCAATTGTCATGGTATAAGCCTTTTTCATGTGATTCCTCCGTCATAGCAGTTATTGACAACATAATTGTAAAATGAAATTGCCGATCTGTCAAGGAATTTTGTAAAAAACCAAGAAATATTTTTTAAAACCCAAACAAAGAATGTGACAATATCTTGATTTTTTCGTGAAAATACGCTATAATGAAAATAACAAAATATTTTCGGAGGATGGAAAATTTATGGATAAGTTTTTCAAAATCACCGAACGAGGTTCTAATTACAGAAAAGAAATCGTCGGTGGTCTCACCACATTCTTTGCCATGGCGTACATCATCTTCGTGAACCCCGCACAGGTAGCGGCAGACGGTGCCGGCGGATGGCTTGCCGGTGCAGGAGCTGATGCTGCAGCCCTCGGTCAGATCTGGAACTCAGTCTTCGTGGCATCTGTTCTGATTGCCTTTATCGGCACGCTGCTTTACGCATTCTACGCCAAGCTTCCCTATGCGCAGGCTTGCGGTATGGGTCTTAACTCCTTCTTCTGCACCTGCTTTATCTCCGGCGCTTACTTCGCAGGCGTTGACTTAATCGGCGGTTATCACTCCGGTATGGTTATCGTTTTCCTTTCGGGTATCGTATTCCTGATCCTCTCAATCACAGGCGCAAGAGAATACATCGCCAAAGCCATGCCTGACTGTCTGAAGAAATCGATTCCCGCAGGTATCGGTCTTTTCATTGCCTTCATCGGTTTCAAGAACGCAGGTCTTATCACCGCCAACCAGTGGACATTCGTTCAGTTCGTTGATATCAACGGTATGATCGATAACCTCGGCGGACTTGCCGCATGGCGCGCTATGGTGCCTGCCATCATCGCGTTTGTCGGCTTTATTCTCATTGCCATTCTGTCTAAGAAAAACGTCAAAGGCGCCGTTCTGATCGGTGTTCTTTCCTCTGCTGTTCTCTACTATGTTGCTATGTGGCAGGTTCCGAGCTTTGATATCTCCACCATCGGTCAGTCCTTCAAGGATTTCGGCTCTATCGGTGTAACAGGTCTTTTCCAGGCTGAATCTTGGAAGCTTGCCTTTAACGGCGCACACATCGGCGGCATCTTCTCGGCTATCGTTCTGATTATCTCCTTCTGCATTGTGGATATGTTCGACACGGTTGGCACGCTGTACGGTACCGCTACCGAAGCCGGTATGCTTGATAAAAACGGCGACCCCATCAACATGAACAAAGCCATGGCTTGCGACTCGATCGCAACCGTTAGCGGCGCAGCTCTCGGTACTTCCACCTGCACCACATTTGTAGAATCCGCTGCAGGCGTTGCAGCAGGCGCAAGAACCGGCTTTGCCAGCCTTGTTACCTCGCTCTGCTTCCTCGCGTGCCTCTTCCTCACACCGCTTGCCAGCATCGTTCCCTCTTGCGCAACCGCTCCCGCACTCATCTTCGTGGGCGTTCTGATGCTCAAGAACTTTGCTAACGTTGACATGAAGGATCTGAGAAACGCCGTTCCTGCCTTCCTCACCCTCATCATGATGCCTCTCACCTACTCGATCTCCAACGGTATCGGTATCGGCTGCATCGCGTATGTTCTCATCACCCTCTTCACAGGCAAGTTCACCAAGAAAGACCTCATCGCCACCCTCATCGCGCTGATCTTCCTTGCTAAGTTTGCTTTCGTTACCATGTAATTATGTGTAAATAAAAACCGCCGACCGATCGTTCGGCGGTTTTTTTCACAACACACCTTGGAAGGAGTCACTATGATAGCTCCCAAAAAATTCTTGACTTTCCTCTGTTTGATAACAGTTTTTCTTCTCATTCTCTCATTTGCCGCTTGCGGTGAAACACCCAAAACCACCACGGCAGATCTTCAAAGCACAAAGGAACCGACAGAAACCACACCTACCATCACAACAATACCGGTTGAAACCACAAGTGAGGGACCGAAAATGTACAGCACCGAGCCTTTGATCAATCTCCTTCCCGTTCCCAAATCTCTCAGCGTAGAAGGCGAAACCCAAAACTATGTCATCTACGAGATCAGGCCTGCGATTTTTACCGCAGAAGAATCCTTTGCCACCTATCTCAATACCTTCATTGACTACGCCGCCAAACTGAACGGTGTTACGCTTGCCAAAGAAGAAGGCGGCATCACGCTCGTAAAAAACACCGCCCTTGCCGCGGGAGAGTATCAGATCACCTGCGAAAGACCGGGCATTTTCCTTTCGGCGTCCGATAACGACGGTATCACCTATGCGCTTGCCACTCTGCATCAGATCCTTACCATGCAAAACGGCAAGCTCATCGTGCCTTCTTACACCATCACCGATAAGCCCGACACATCTTACCGCGCCTTGATGGTTGACCTGGCACGAAAATGGCACACTGTCGATCAAGTCAAGGATTACATTGAGCTTTGCTACCTTTACAAAATCAAATTCATTCATCTCCACTTTACCGACAAAGAAAGCTACACCCTGCCGAGCGATGTTCTTCCCAAGCTTTCTACCAAAAACAGAAGCTATACCAAAGAGGAGATTGCTGACATCAACAAATTTGCTCTTGAGCGCAACGTCGAGATCATTCCCGAAATCGACCTGCCCGGTCACGCGCAGCCCTTCAGCTCTGCCTATCCCACGAAATTCATGCACAAAGCAGAAAGCGGTCAAAGCTGCGACGGCAACGTCATCTGCATCGGCAAACACGGCGTGATGAACGATCTCAAAAAGCTCTTTTCCGAACTCATTGACATGTTCCCGAACTCCCGCTACATCCACGTGGGCGGTGACGAAGCCAAACACGACACCTGTAACAACTGCAAGGACTGCAAAGCATTCATGGAAGCAAACGGACTTTCAAGCACCAAGGCGCTGTATACCCGCTTTGTGAAGGATATCACCGATATGATCCTTGCCATGGGCAAGACCCCTGTGGTATGGGAAGGCTTCCCCAAAGAGGGCGCTGAGACCATTTCAAGAGATATCGTGGTCACCGCTTGGGAATCGCTCTACCACCTCCCCAACGACTTGATTGCTGAAGGCTTCACGGTCACCAACTCCTCTTGGTTACCCCTTTACATCGTTCCGCCGACCCACTCCGGTGTGGCAGGCGGCAGATGGCAGCCCGAGGATATTCTCAGATGGAATCCTTATACCTGGCGCAATTGGTGGAGCGCATCGGCAGCTTATCAGAAGCCCATCGTGGTTAAGCCCACAGAACAGGTCATTGGCGGCACACTCTGCGCATGGGAATGCACCTATAATGAGGACATCACCCCCGTGAAAGAAAACCTTATTGCCCTCTCCGAGCGTCTTTGGAATGTTAACGGCTCGGTCAGCACGACCAAGTTCAATGAATCTGCCGAAAAACTCTGGGCAATGGCAGACAAACTGCTTGAAATCGGAAAATAATTTCATAAAATCAAAAGGAGCTTCGTATGAGGCTCCTTTTTGTACGCGCTGTTCGCCCGTGTCATCCTGAGCGATGCGAAGCAAAGTCGAACTGCGTAGCAGTGCCGAGCCTCATTTGCAACGCAAATGGCGAAGGCAGGATCTCGGGCGAAGAAGCACCCTCCATGTCGTAGATCCCCAAAACGCCTTAGCGTTTTGGCTTTTCAAAATTCGCAATTGATTGCAGATTTTGAAAAGTTCGACTGCGAAACATCCCGCTGGGATGTTTTCTCCGCTCAGGATGACAAAGGCGAAAAAATCGTACACCCCGCCATCCGTACTCCCAAAACGCATTTGACATTTCTCAAAAAATTCTTATAATAAATTTAATAAAACTTGTGACCAAATGCCAAAAAAGGGGTGTATATAGGTGAAAGGGGGAAAGACGCATGACAGATGAACAAATTGTATCGCTTTATTGGGAAAGAAACGAAGATGCCATCCGCCAGACCAAAATCAAATACAGCCGCTATCTTTTTTCGGTCGCGCAAAACATTCTTGGAAACAACGAGGATGCCGAGGAATGCGAAAACAGCACCTACCTTGCCGCATGGAACAGCATTCCGCCCCACCGCCCGAAGATGCTTTCTACCTATCTTGGCAAGATCATTCGAAACCTTGCCCTCAAAGCCATGCGCGCCCAAAAAGCGGACAAACGCGGGGGTGGTGAGGCACATCTTTCGTTTGACGAGCTTTCGGAATGCATTCCCGCCTCATTTTCCATGGATGACAGCATCACCGATGATCAGCTTGCCAATATCCTTTCGGCATTTTTAAGAACCCTTCCCGATGCCGATCGGCGTCTTTTCATCTGCCGTTATTTTCACTGCGATTCGATTGCCACACTCTCTCAAACCTTTGGCATGAAAGAAAGCCGCGTAAAAATGACATTGATGCGTACCCGCCAAAAGCTTGCCACATACCTTGTGGAGAAAGGAGTTTTGCTATGAAGCAAATCAAACGATTGGAAGATGCCCTCGGCAAAATAGACGACGATCTTCTTTTTGACGCCGAAACTGTGCGTGGTAGAAAACCGCGCCGCCATTTTGCTTTCTTTGCAGCAGCCGCCTGCCTTACCGTGATCTTACTTGCCGTTCCTCTTGGTATCTTGATTGCCAACCAAAACGAAACACCCGAAGTGCCACTCATCACCACAAGCAACACCGTTATCACCACGGCGACGCTACCCACAACAACCATTCCCCCACAAACAACACGCCCGAGCGTTCTCGATATCCCGGGGGCGACGCTGTTTGAGGAAAATAAACAAAACTTTTCAACACACGGAGGTAGCCCCTTCGTCGGACAACTTTTGGAATTTACTCAAGATCAAACACTCAAATGGGCAGAGCGCGTAAAACAGGAAAATGACGTCATCGTTGGTTATATCAAAGACTACACATCCGTGCTTGTCCCCGACGGTAAAGCCTATTACCGCATCAGTACCATGGAAATTGCCGTACTCGAAGACATTAGCGGAATAGAAAGCGAAACCGTCACCGCAGTGTACGCCAACCGCTACGAATGGAATGGTAGTCACTACAAACCCGTCTCCAAATACTTCATCGGCGATGGTATCTACAAAGATAAAATCCAAGAGAATCTATCTGCCAACAATGATATGTTTGAAGACGCCTTACTTTGCACAGAAGCATACTTCTCCCGTCACGATAGCCCGATCGGCGCCGGACTAATCTTTTTGAAAAAAGCCGAAGACAACAGCTTCACCGTCGGAGAAACCTCATATCAGCTTTCGCATTATGCCGATTATGTTCTGGATGCCTGCTTTCAGTATGATTATATTTACGACCAAGTGTATTTTCGCTCCTATTACAGAACCATACTGCTTAGATTCAGACCCGCTTTGCTACGGGAAGTGATCCAAAGTTGCTTAGCCGTTGAAGGAAACTTTTCTTTTGCTTCATATACGGCATCTGATCCTCACGTTTCACTCAGATTCAGAATCTACCACAGCTCTGACAATATGTTTCCCGGCTTCACAAGCATCTTTTATGACGATCTCTTCATAAAAAATGAAAAAAACCAAAAGGCACAGGTCAATCCGGATTACAAATGGGTGGTTACGATTGAAGGCGTCAAATATGAAATCACAAGTTTCGATTTAAGAGAGAATACTCCCTCTACCACAGTTTTTCTCGATCTCGGTCCTGACTTCTCGTGGTCTCTCTTTGATTATGATGAAAACAATCAGTACACCTATCAAAATGTGCGACTCGATATTTATGATAGCGATGGTAACCTGCTTTGTTATGCCGATCTCACAAACAACTACCGTTTCCCCGGTGGTTATACGCATACACTGCCCGGTCAAGACCAAAACCAAACCGATCACGAAAAATACGACCATATTGACATCATAAACGATGACGGCTATGAAGGACTTCTCGATATGGGCGGTTCTTACTTCACTTTTGAAAACGCATACGCCGCATTTGACAACCGTCCCGCACTTGTCCTCAGCATGACAAACAGTAACAGCATCTTTGCTTACCTTTTCACCACAAGTCTCAATCCAACTACCGGAAATACCACCCACAAAGCCTGTTCCGACTATACTTGGTTTGTTACCATTGAAGGCAAACAGTACGAAATCAAGACGATTCTTACGGAAGTTGAGCCCACATCCCATCTTGTTTATCTCGACCTCGGACCCGACTTTTCATGGGATCTCTTTGACTATGACGAAAACGGCAAATACACCTTTGAAGAGGTCAGAATTGATATTTACCGTTATCAAACCACATTGCTTTACTTTGCCAATCTGACAGACGATGCCCTTTACGGCGGTTACACCCATACAAAACCAGAATAAACTTAAAACAGGAGCTTCACACGAAGCTCCTGTTTGATTTATTTTACTCGCCGATACACGGGGATACCGTCGGTTGTCACGGTGAATTTACCGGGCGCAACCCTCTCACCCGTGAAGAAATCCACCCACTCGCCGGCGGGGAGATACACTTCCCTCTCGTCGCGTCCTGCGGCAATCGGTGCCACCAAAAGGTCACGGCAGAAAAGATACTCATCGTCGATGCGATAGGTTTCAGCATCGTCTGTGTAGTCAAACACAAGAGCGCGCACAGGGGGAATGCCCTCGTTTTGGTAACGATCAAACGCCTCTTTCAGCATCGGCACAAGACTTTCGCGCACCGAAAGCCAGTATTTGACCTCATCTTCACAATCAAAGGCAAGCCAAGGTGCTTCTTCGCAGTACCATGCGTTGATCAGGCACTGCACCGAAAAGACGTTTGACTGCAAACGGCAGATGAATTCTTCTTTTGTGCGGCTTTGTGTATCACGTACCTCAGGCGTCCACAAAAGACCCGAAAAGCCTGCCGTGGCATTGCCGCGGATGAAGTCGCGGTGGTCATAGAGGTCGCTGTATAAAACAAAGGGATAGGGAGCGGCAAGCGCACCGGCATTGCGCACCTCGGAAAGCGTGGGCGCATCGCCAAGCGCCGCGAGAATCGTTTGCATATACAGTGTGCCAAACAGGCTATGATACTGCTCGCCGTCAAGCCCACTCGGGAAAGAAGCATGGTTCGGAAACGACCAATTGCCTGTCAGATCACTGCTGTCGCACTCGTCAATCTTGAAGCTGTCAACACCCATTGCCACAAGGGTTTTGGTGTGATCGGCAAAAATCTTTTTCGCTTCGCTCGTTGCAAAATCCGGCACACAACCGCCCCATACTTCGTGGTCACCGCTATAAGGCAAGAGTTTTTCATAAATCGGCGAGGAGGGATGCACAAAAGCATGCTCCCACAGATTCACGTGGTAGCCCATCGCTCTCAGCTCGTCCAGCAATTTTTGAGGAGCGGGATAAAGCGCATCGTTCCATACGTAGCTGCAAGAGTAAGCATGGCTCTGCCAACCCGGCTCAAGACCAATGGTGGCAATGGCGATTTCTTTCTCACGAAAATACTTTGCCATTTCAAGCACTTTATCCTGACTGTAACGCGAATAGCAGCGGTAAATGGCAGAAAGCCCCCATTCAGGCGCGCAGCATCCGCCCCCTGCCAGCATATTATACTGTGCCACCACCTTGCCAACTGTGTCGCCCTCCATGATGTAAAGATCCACGCCATCAACCGACGGGATGAGAATTTCAATCATCGCGTCCGCCGTGTCGTTATGGCTGTAAAGCGCCTCGGTGCTGATGGCAATTTCTTTCGGCTTGCCGTCTTTATCACGCGCTTTGAGAGGGCGCGATGAGCCGAAATAAAACTCGGCATAACGGGCGGTATCAAGATAAACGCCGTAACCCTTCGTGCTCACGAAAAACGGCACCGGCGCGTGCGAATCTCCGGTTGCCGCCATGGGGTCGGCATTCGGGCGGATCGTCATTTTTTTGCCGATCAGGTCAAAGGCTTTGAGCTGCAAGCCAAGCCCGTAAATATGCTCCCCTTTTTGAAGCGGCAATTTAATGAGAAAACCGCGCTTGGTCTTTGCAAAGGTGATATCCTTAACAGGATAGGAAACATCACTTTCTTCATGGTGAAAGGTCGGGCAAAAGCGAGAGGGTGTGAATCTTTCGGGTGTTCCGAGTGTAATCTTTTTCACAGCAAATTCCTTTTTTATACGAAGTTGTTTTTTACAGTATAGCGCATTTTTCATCCTTTGTCAATCTTGCAAAAGAGACTGTTGTATGGTATAATGAAACGAACGCACAACCCAAGGAGATTTTATGAAGCACATTACCCCAAAAACCATTCTCATATACACGCTGTATGCCCTCGGCGGCATTTTCCTGCTCGCGTTTTTGGTGGGCATCATCGCCACCGGCATCAATGCAGGTACTGCCATCACCTTTTTCGTAGCGGCAGCGCTTTCCCTCTTTGCTTTCTTTTATGAAAAGCTGCACACGGCACTTCGCATCGCCATCCTCATACTGATTGCCATCGGCATTCTGTTTGCTGCCTTTCTGCCGATCTTCGGCAGTATTGACACGGTCGATCACCAAGAAGATGCCATCATCGTGCTGGGTGCGGGGTTGAACGGAGAAACACCGTCAAAAGCGCTTGTATTCCGCTTAGATGCGGCGTATGACTACGCTACCAAAAACCCCGATGCTATCATCGTGGTCAGCGGCGGACAAGGCAAAAACGAAAGCATCCCCGAAAGCACAGCCATGAAACGCTATCTTTTGAAAAAAGGCATTGCCGAGGAGAGAATCATCGAAGAAAACGCATCCACCAGCACCAAAGAAAACCTCCTGTTTTCCAAGGCGATTTTGGATGAAACACTCGGCAACGATTACCGCACCGTGATCGTCACAAACGATTTCCATATTCTGCGTGCCGAAAGCCTTGCGGAGGCTGTAGGCTTTTCGTCAGTGACGCATACCTCGGGCAGAACCCCGCTTTCGATCTTTGTTCCCTCCACCTTGCGTGAATGCGCGGCGGTGATCTATTACTTCTTATTTTGAATCCAATGAAGGAGAAACCCATGCACAACAAACATCTCTTCAAGCTCACCCTGTCTGCGGTTTTTCTCGGTATGGGACTTGTCCTGCCCTTTCTCACAGGACAAATCGAGCAGATCGGCAATATGCTTCTCCCCATGCACCTGCCTGTTTTGTTCTGCGGACTTTTGTGCGGCGCAGGCTACGGCAATATCGTCGGCTTCGTTTTGCCGCTTCTGCGCTCGCTGATCTTCGGTATGCCGGTCCTGTACCCCAACGCCGTTGCCATGGCGTTTGAACTTGGCACCTACGGTCTTGTCGTCGGCCTCTTATACGGCTTGTTTCAAAAAAAGAATATCGGCACGCTCTACCTCTCGCTGATTGGCGCGATGATAGCAGGTCGTGCCGTGTGGGGGATCGCCCAAGTGATACTGCTTGGTATTTCAGACAAGAGCTTTCCCCTGTCCGCCTTTATGGCAGGGGCTTTTACCAACGCCGTCCCGGGCATCATACTGCAGCTTGTACTGATTCCTGCCGTGATGCTTGCCTTGCAAAAATTCCGCCTTGTCAACAAGCCGTAAAGGAGACGCTATGCCGTATTTTCAAAAAGAGCTTACGCTCATCCAAGAAAAGATAAGCGCGCTCCTCATCCAAAAAGAGCGCATCGTCATTGCCATTGACGGCAGATGCGCGTCCGGCAAGACCACCCTTGCCAAAGTGCTTTCCGAAGAACTCACAGCGCCCTTTGTTTCGTGTGATGATTTCTTTTTGCCGCCCGAAAAACGAACAAAAGAGCGCCTTTCGGAAATTGGCGGCAACATGGACAGAGAAAGGCTGTTTTTAGAGGTGCTCTCCCCGTTTTTAAGGGAAGAAGCGGTGTGTTTTCGCCCCTTTATTTGTCAAACGATGTCTTACGGCAATACGATTTTTTTGCCGAAAAGCAATCTTTTGATCGTTGAAGGTGCGTATTCCTGCCATCCTGATCTTTGGGCCTGTTATGATTTACATATCTTTATGACGATTTCCGAAGAAGAACAAAGAAAAAGAATCCTTCAAAGAAACCCAAATAACGCAAACGATTTTTTCACAAAATGGATTCCCATGGAAGAAAAGTATCTTGAAGGCGGCAGAGTCGCCAAAAACGCAGAATTGGTCATTGAACAGTGAAATGGAATTTGATTGCAAAACGGGAGGAGCAAGCCCCTCCCCTACCGAAAAAAATGTAATTCTTTCCTGCGGACTTTTCCACGCGACGTGGAAAATTTCCGACAATCACGCGAAAAAAGGTCTATTCTTCGGATTTTCTCTTGACAACTTTTAAAATCTGTGTTAGAGTATAAAGTGTAAAAACATTATTTTCGATAGGGAGGATTACACGCATGAAGAGAATCAAAACTGTTGAAACCAAAGATATCAAGAAGACTGTTGAAAACGGCGGTTGCGGCGAATGCCAGACTTCCTGCCAGTCCGCTTGCAAGACCTCTTGCGGCGTTGCGAACCAGCAGTGCGAAAACGAAAAGAAGTAATGTTCAAAATTCGGTGAGACGCTGTCTTGATAAGACAGCGTTTTGCATTATATAAGGACGGTAAATATGGTACATCAATACAAACTGGGCGGCTACAACATCGTCATGGACACAGCCTCCGGCTCTGTCCACACGGTTGACGAGGTAGCTTATGATATCATTTCCCTTTACAAAAGCAAAAACGAAGACGAGATCGTTGCCGAAATCATGGCAAAATACGGCTCGCTTCCCGATGTGAACGAAGACGAGATCCGTCTTTGCCTTGACGATATCCGCGCTTTGGAAGAAGCAGGCAAGCTTTTCAGCGATGACCCTTACGAAAACCTTGCCACCGACTACAAGAATAACTCCAAGGTCATCAAGGCGCTTTGTCTGCACGTGGCGCACACCTGTAACTTGAACTGCGCCTACTGCTTTGCCAGCCAGGGCAAGTACCACGGCGAGCGCGCACTTATGTCTTTTGAAGTGGGCAAGCAGGCATTTGATTTTTTGATTGCCAACTCGGGCAGCCGCCGTAATCTCGAAGTGGACTTCTTCGGCGGCGAGCCGATGATGAATTTTGACGTGGTCAAACAGCTTGTTGCCTACGCCAGAAGCATTGAAAAAGAAAAGGGCAAAAACTTCCGCTTCACCTTTACCACCAACGGCATGGTAATGAACGACGATGTGATCGACTTCCTCAACAAAGAAATGCACAATGTGGTGCTCTCTCTTGACGGCAGACGCGAAGTGAACGATCACTTCCGCCGTGACTATGCGGGCAAAGGCAGCTACGATACCATCGTGCCCAACTTCCAAAAGCTTGTGAAATCGCGCGGCGGCAAGGGTTACTACGTGCGCGGTACGTTCACCCATAACAACACCGACTTCACAAACGACCTCTTTCACATGACTGATCTTGGCTTTACTGAGCTTTCAATGGAGCCTGTGGTTTGTCCGCCCGGTGACCCTTACGCTTTGACCGAGGAAGATCTTCCCATCCTTTTTGAACAGTATGAGATCCTCGCCAAGGAAATGATCAAGAGAAAAAAGGAAGGCAGACCCTTCACCTTCTATCACTATATGCTTGACTTAAAAAACGGACCCTGCATCTACAAGCGCATCACAGGATGCGGCTCAGGTACCGAATACATGGCAGTCACCCCGTGGGGTGAGCTTTACCCCTGCCATCAGTTCGTGGGCGATACTGCCTATTCGCTCGGCAACGTCTGGGAAGGCGTTCTCCACCCCGAGGTGCAGGATAAATTCCGCACCTGCAACGCCTATTCCCGCCCCGAATGCAAAGACTGCTGGGCAAAACTTTACTGCTCGGGCGGTTGCGCCGCCAACGCATATCACTCCACAGGCGACGTCAACGGCGTTTACAAATATGGCTGTGAGCTCTTCAAAAAGCGCATCGAATGTGCCGTGATGATGCAAGTTGCCGAAAGCGAAGAATGAATATAAACAAACAATCGGGAGGCGAAACGCCACCCCTACAAATATAACCGCATTTTCAGCCGTAGGGGAGGGGTCTCCCCTTCCGCGATGATTGACACGGAGGCGTTATGAACACACCGATTGCCGATTTTGTAACAAAATATGCAAACAGCGATGCCACGCGCCTGCATATGCCGGGGCATAAGGGAAAAACTGTACTCGGCGTGGAAAGCTACGACATCACCGAAATCACGGGCGCTGACGTTCTTTACTCTGCCGACGGCATCATTGCCGAAAGTGAAAAAAACTGCACTTCCCTCTTCGAAACGGCACACAGCTTTTATTCCGCCGAAGGCTCGTCGCTCGCCATCAAAGCCATGCTGTATCTTGCCATCACCGCATCGGGGGATGAAAAACCGCTTGTGCTTGCCGCACGCAACGCACACAAAGCTTTTTTGTACGCCGCCGCTTGGCTTGATTTCGATGTTCAATGGATAATGCCGAGCGAAGACACCCATCTTTGCTCCTGTCTTCTCTCAAAAGATGAGGTGGAAAACGCCATCCTCACCGCTAACAAAAAGCCAAGCGCCGTATATCTCACCTCGCCTGATTATCTCGGAACGCTTTCCGACATCGAGGGGGTTGCAAGCGTTTGCAAAGCGCACAAGATTCCACTGCTTGTGGATAACGCACACGGCGCTTACCTGCGCTTTCTGCCCGAAGATCAACACCCCATTACGCTTGGCGCTACCATGTGCTGTGATTCGGCACACAAAACGCTCCCTGTCTTAACAGGCGGCGCGTATTTGCATATTGCGCAAAATGCCGATCCCTATTTTGTGGAAAACGCGAGGAATGCCCTTGCTTCTTTTGCTTCCACAAGTCCGTCGTATTTGATCTTGTCCTCACTTGATCTTTGCAACGCGTATCTTCACGAAAAGGGCAAAGAGGATTTTGCCGACTGTGCCAAAAAGGTTGCCGACTTGAAAACATATCTTCTTTCTCTCGGCTTTACACTGTTCGGGGATGAACCGTTAAAACTCACACTCTATACGCCTGACTACGGCTATTTCGGCTACGAGCTTGCCGAGTGTCTTTCTAAACACAATATCGAAAGCGAGTTTGCCGACAGCGAGTATCTTGTTCTCATGTTTTCCCCGTCAAACACACCCCTTGATTTTGAACGTGTGGAACAAGTCTTTGACAAGATTGTTAAAAAAGAAAGAAAAATTCTGCCAAACTCCCCCGCCCCCATCCTTTCGGAAAGACGCATGAGCGTGCGTAAGGCAATGCTTGCCAAAAGCGAGACGATTCCCACCGAACAAGCCGCAGGCAGAATTGCCGCATCCCCCACCGTTTCCTGTCCACCTGCCATTCCCATTGTGGTCAGCGGCGAGGTCATTACCCAAGAGGTCATCAAGCGCCTTCTCTATTACGGCGTCACCCAAGTCTCGGTGGTAAAAGAATGAATAAAAAAACGCCGCATCTTCGGATGCGGTATTTTGCCTAATCAACGCATATTTTTGGGTTTTCCACACTTTACAAACAAAAACGTTTGTGATACAATAAGAATGCTGAAAATATTCCTTTTCATAAAGAGCAAAGGAGAAAATAATATGAAAAAGCTTCTTCTCGTCTGCCTCGTTCTGCTCGCATTTTCCCTTTTTTGCACGGCATGCGAAGGGGCAACCGAGCCTTTTGAAACAACCGATGCGGTTAAAGTCACAACCACCTCCGCCGCAACCGAAGCGCCAAACACATCCGATGTCTCCGCAACAACGACAACTGCACCCTATTCGAGTAAACCACCGGAAACAAGCAAAACACCCGAGTCAAGCGAAGCACCTCATATTCATGCGTTCGGTGAGTGGACAATCACCAAAGATGCCACCTGCACTGTCGATGGTGAACAAGAGCGCATCTGCGCTTGCGGCGAAAAGGAAACGCAAAGCATCCATGCAACAGACCACACCGATGGCGAGTGGATCACCGATGCCGATGCTTCCTGCACCAAAGACGGCAGCAAGCATCAAGTCTGCGCGACTTGCAATGAAACCATCAAGAACGAAGCCATTCCCGCTTTCGGTCACACCGAAGTCATCGATATTGCCGTTGCTCCCACCTGCACCGTGGCAGGCTTGACTGAGGGCAAGCATTGCTCGGTATGCCATGAAATCCTCGTTGAACAAACCGCCGTGGATGCTCTCGGTCATTCGTACGATGACAAATACGATGACACTTGTAACGAATGCGGCTTTGTTCGCGAAGCAGAATGCGCACATAAAACCACTACGGCTATGATGGGTAACGCCGCCACTTGCACGGAAACCGGCTTGACAGACGGCGTAAAGTGTGCTAAGTGCGGCGAGATATTGGTTGCACAACAAACAATTCCCGCTTTCGGTCACACCGACGGCGAGTGGATCACCGATGCCGATGCCTCCTGCACCAAAGACGGCAGCAAGCATCAAGTCTGCGCGACTTGCAATGAAACCATCAAGAACGAAGCCATTCCCGCTTTCGGTCACACCGAAGTCATCGATATTGCCGTTGCTCCCACCTGCACCG